>JBBRGE010000195.1:0-5057 GCA_038241045.1 Hyphomicrobiales bacterium
CGCAACTGTTAATCGATCAATTCGGATGGCGCGGCACCTATCAGATTTTTGCGGCTATTTTGCTTTTCTTGCTGGTGCCGTTGATGCTTTTGCCGTGGCAGGCGCTGTCGCAGGGGAAACCGAACCTCACGACTACAGTCACTGACGATCTGATCGAGGAAGGATGGACGTTGCTGAGTGCCATGCGCAACCACGCTTTCTGGGCGTTGTTTTGCACCTTCTTTTTTACAGCGATCGGCATGTATTCGATAGCAGCGCAGGTTGTCGCGTATCTGGTCGATGTGGGATTTCCGCCGCTTCAGGCCGCGGCAGCATGGGGCTTTAGCGGCGTCGTGCTGGTTATCGGAATGCTTTCGGTCACCTGGCTTGATGGCATTATCGGCCGTCGTCCATCGGTCTTGTTCAGCTATGCGCTCTCCATCGCCGGAATCGCGATGTTGTGGCTATTGCAATGGTACCCAAATCCGATCTTGCTCACGGGATTCGTTATTTGTTTCGGAAGCACGATCGGATCGCGCGGTCCTTTGATTTCAGCAACCGCTATGAAGATATTTCGCGGCGAAAAAGTCGGCACGATTTTCGGCACGATCTCGGTCGGCAGCGGGCTCGGTGCCGCGTTCGGCTCCTGGAGCGGCGGGCTCATCCACGATGCGACGGGAAATTATGACGCGCTTATCGTCTTTGCGCTGGTCAGCGTGGTCCTCGGAATGTTGCCATTTCTCGCGATACCTGCTCTGCGCAACTAATTTTCCTATCCAGGGACAGTCACGAATTACCGGCCTTCAATATCGAAGCGATTTCAGCGGGAACGACGATACCATCGCGCACGGCACGCGCGCGATTTTCAAACCGCTTTGCGCCCGACAGCCGCGCACCCTGCTGGGTCTCGATTGCACTGACGAGAGTTGCCATCCGCTCGCCGAAACGCGCGTGCCCAAATGCCGACGGGTCTATCGCCAGCAGTAACTGACCGGTCGCGGGCGGACCGCCTTTCTCATCGAGAAAAGACGAAGCTTCGAATGCCAGATTTGCACCCGGGATACATGCTGCCAGCACTTCAACCATGAATGCGAGAGCGGCACCCTTGGCATCGCCAAGCGGAATCATCGTGCCACTGAGTGCTTTGGCGGGGTCTGTTGTTGGTTGACCATCTTCGTCGAGCGCCCACCCTTCCGGAATTGATTCTCCACGTTGCTTGGCAGCAACGATGGGGCCACGAGCCACGCGCGAGAGCGCAAGATCCACAACCGCCGGATTTCGGCCGGCAAGCGGCGCTGCAAACGCAATCGGGTTCGTGCCGAAGACTGGCTGGCTGCCGCCCCACGGCGCCATTGCGCTTGGCGTATTTGCAAACAGCAATGCAACGAGGCCTTGTCGCGCCAGCGCTTCGCAAGGCAATCCGGCGGCACCGCAATGGTTCGAGCGCGCAATCGATGCGGCGACAATACCCTGTTTGGCTGCGAGCGACGGCAGTTCGGCGAGCGCAAGATCGATTGCCGGATAGGCAAAACCATTTGCGGCATCGATCGCCAGAACACCTGGACGATTGAGCGTCGCCGAAGGACGCGCTTTGCCGTCGATCTTGCCGCTCCTGACCATCGCAAGATATGTCGGGACACGCGACAGGCCATGACCTTTCAGCCCGTCCGCTTCCGCCGTCACCAGCGCATGCGCAACCGAATTCGCATTGCCGGCGCTACAGCCCACGTTGACGAAAGTGGATGCAACCTGCTCGGTGACGTCCGCGAGAGAATGGGTCGTCATAATGATAGTTCAGGCGCTTCGATACAGCTTCGTCAACACGAACTCACGATGACCAAGCGACTCTGCCGCCGTCAGACGACCGTTGGAGGTGCGCACGACCATGTCGATCAATGCGTCGCCAGCCTGATCGAGCGTCATTTCTCGACGCAGCACGCCGGTGACGTCGACATCGATGTGCTCTCCCATCGTGCGCAGCGTCTTGGGATTGCCGCTGATCTTGATGACCGGCACGATTGGATTGCCGATGACATTGCCTTGTCCCGTCGGAAAAGTGTGAACGACATATCCGGCGGCAGCCATCAACGTCACGCATTCGGCGGCGGCTGACGATGTGTCCATGTAGTAAAGGCCAGGCCCCTTGGCCGGCGCTTCGGCTGGCTCAAGCGCATCGATGTATTTCGACGTGCGGCCGATCTTTTCGAGATTTCCAAGTGCCTTCTCTTCAATGGTCGTCAGACCACCGGCAATGTTTCCCTTGGTCGGCTGCGAGTCGGACAGATCGTCGGTCTTGTGCGCTTCGATCACATCGTCCTGATAGGCCTTCCACATCTTGTACCATTTCTCGGCAATCTCCGGGCTCGCTGCACGCGCCTTGCACAGATGCTCTGCACCCGTGATTTCCGAAGTCTCGCCAAACACGCCGTAGATGCCCTGCGGAATCAGCTTGTCATACATGTTGCCGACAGTCGGGCACGATGACAGGCCCGTCGTCGTGTCGGACTCGCCGCACTTTGTCGAAACCCACAAATCCGCGATCGGATGTTCTTCGCGCTTGAGTTCGGACGCCCATTGCACGAACCGCTTGGCCTGATAGCTGGCCTTCGCAATCGTTGCGATGTCACCGTGACCTTCGATACCGAAACCAACAACTGGCTTTCCCGATTTTGCGATGCCATCGACCACGCGTCCGGTCCAACCTTCTTCGATACCGATCACGACCACGGCTGCGACGTTCGGATTGGAACCAATGCCGATCAGCGTGCGGAAGAAAACTTCCAGATCTTCACCGAACTGAAGGCGGCCATAGGCGTGCGGCAAAGCCATCGTGCCTTTGACGTTGTGGGCTACCGCCTCGCATGCCGAGTTCGACAAATCGTCGAGCGGCAGCACTACGACATGGTTACGCACGCCGACTCGACCATTCTCCCGCTTCCAGCCGCGAAACTTTGCGGCCTTGAAGTTGGCCGACGCGCGCTGCGCAGGAAGCGAACCGGTAACGAGCTGGTCGGTGGCGCCACCGACGAACGGAGATTTGACGTCTTCTAGATTGCTCAATGCCATTGTCATCGTCCTCACCAACGCTTCGTTTTCATATTCTGGGTGTGGACGTGATGTCCCTTTTTTGCCGCGCCCGTCATGCGGCCCACGTCCTGCGCATACTTCGTCACCGTGTCGCCAACCGCGAGATCGGACAGCGCCACCTTATGACCGATCGGAACATCGTCATTCACTTCGATGGTGAACGTCGTATCGGTTTCCGTGATTACTCCGAGCGCTTTCGTGCCTGCCTTCAGGCCTTCAACGACGACGACCGCCACATTGTCCTTCGGACTGTGGGCGAGAACATGCGGGATGCTCGTCTTCTGGCCAACGGTGGCCGATGCGCTTCGATCTGACATTTTGCTGCGCTCCTGTTTAGCGATAGTCTTATATAAGATAACAAATACTAGACCGTCAAGGCGGCACCGCGAAATCGGGCTTATTTGAGATCGCTGAGATAGTGCGAATGGTCGGTATGGCAGATTGAACGGCGCCACTCTGCGGCGGTGCCATCGACACCCAGTGCGACACGGTCGATCAATAGCATGGGCTCTCCCAGCTTGGCGTCCATGAGTTCGACCTGCCGCTTGCTTGCCGCAACCGCCTTCAAGCGCTCTGTGCCTCGGGCGATGGTCACGCCGTACTTGGCGGAATAAAGCGCATAAAGGTTGTTCGGCAGATCCTTGAGCCGTTCGAGACCGGGGAATAGCGACCGCGGCAAGACGATCCGCTCGTGGATACAGGGCCGATTATCCAGAGTCCGAACGCGCTCAATTGCTATCACGGGTTCTTTGAGTGCAATTCCAAGGCGACTTGCCGCCATCTCGTCGGATTTGGCGACTGAAACTGAAATCGTTCGGCTCTCAGGGAATCTGCGGTCGCCGGTATCGGGGATCATCCGGAAGAACTGAAAAAGAATACGCTCTTCGTCATGACGCGCCACGAAGGTCCCGCGTCCCTGACGACGAACCAGCAGGCTCTCCGAACTCATTTCATCGAGAGCTTTGCGCACAGTCCCGGGGCTGACGCCAAGTCCGGCCGCAATTTCCGGCTCGCTCGGCAGAAGCTGGCCGGGTGCCCAGCTGCCGTCCCCAAGCCGCTTCATCAAAAGCTCCTTGACCTGACGGTAGAGGGGCCGATACCCGAGCGAGGCAGGTGCCGCAGCTGCGGTCGCCGCCAATACGCGCGATTTTGCGGACTTCTTCTCGCCTCTTCGATTTATATCCATCTGAGACATCTCATCAGTGACTGCCATGCATCACAACATGCTCGCGTGATCATAATCGCTGCGCCTCTTGGACACGGGGCGGCGGCATCTCACTTTCGAGAAGAAGCGTTTCGCCCGGCTTGATCCGCTCAAATGAAACGGGCTCGGTCTCGACCTGCATTTGATCGTCTCGCATTCGCACGACCGTATAACGCGATGCCGCGAGGTCTGATGTCGTAGGATGATCTTCGCGGAAATGCGCACCGCGGCTATCGGTGCGCGTAACTGCCGACGCACAGATCGCACGGCTGACCTGAGTGAGATTTTCGAGATTGAGCCGGTCCGTCCACGTTAGATTGAAGCGCCTATCGCCATCAGCCGTTCCACAGCGCCCGATGGCGTCGGCCAGATCGTCAAGTTTCGCCGTTGCGCGTGCCAATCCGTCCCCGGTCCGCAAAATACCGACGTCATCCCACATGACTTCCTGCAGTGCCTCTCGGATTTCCGAAATATCTCCCACGGGCCGGCCGAACGGTGAAAACGCGCGATCCAGCGATCTGTCGATTGCGCGCGGATCAGGATCCGCGAGAGATCCATCTCGTAGCACTGCTCGCGCCATTGCAGATCCCGCGATGCCGCCAAAAACAGTCGAGTTGGCGACGCCGTTGCCGCCAAGTCTGTTTGCACCATGAACGCCCCCCGTATCCTCACCGGCGGCATAAAGTCGTGGCATCTCGGTCTGGCAATCGCGGTCGAATATAACGCCACCCATCATATAATGAGCGGTTGGAATAACTTCGACGAGACCTCCGGCGAGATCGAAACC
>JBBRGE010000196.1:0-5043 GCA_038241045.1 Hyphomicrobiales bacterium
TTCAGAGTCACGATCTCTGGTTCCTCACCGAGAACATCCGTTGGGGTAAAATTCCTCCGTCAACAGATACCAAAGGACTTATCGCCAAAGTCAACCGCGAGGATTTGTGGCGCGAAGCTGCGAAAGATCTCGGCGTTGCGGCTTCCGATATTCCGACTTCGAAGTCGCGCGGCAAGGAAACCTTCTTCGACGGCAAGGTTTTCGATCCGGAAAACCCGGCTGCTTACCTGAAGTCGTTGTCCATCAAGCGTGTCGAAGTCTGACGACGAATGGATCGCCCGGACGCAGGCGATCCACACCTTTGAATTTTGGAGAATGCAGAAATGAATATGCCAGCCGTCAACACCGATGCCGCAATTCAAGTGCCTCCGATTTCCACGACCGCAGAAGTCATCGCGATTTCGACCAAGCCGGCATTGTGGACCGAGAGCTTTGGGAAGCGTCTGAATTCAGCGGCGGCGCACGTCGTTCCGCCAATTATCGTCGTCGCGCTCCTTCTGCTGGTGTGGGAGCTGCTTTGCCGCAAGGCTGGCGCGACTTTGCCGCCGCCATCGCGTGTGCTGAAAGATACCAAGGAGCTTATTTTAGATCCGTTCTTCGACCGTGGAGGAATCGACAAAGGCCTGTTCTGGCATTTGTCGGCAAGCTTGAAACGCGTCGCACTCGGATATTCCATAGCAGCAGTTGCCGGCATCGCACTTGGCACATTGGTCGGCCAGTCGGTCTGGGCGATGCGGGGCCTCGATCCGCTTTTCCAGGTTCTGCGGACGATTCCGCCGTTGGCGTGGCTGCCATTGTCGCTTGCAGCATTTCGTGACGGACAACCATCTGCGATCTTCGTAATTTTCATCACCTCGATCTGGCCGATTATCATCAACACCGCCGTCGGCATCCGCAATATCCCGCAGGATTACCGCAACGTCGCGGCTGTCGTACAACTCAATCCGTTCGAGTTCTTCTGGAAGATCATGATCCCGGCGGCGGCGCCCTACATCTTCACGGGTCTTCGCATTGGCATCGGCCTGTCATGGCTGGCCATCGTCGCGGCTGAAATGCTGATCGGCGGCGTCGGCATCGGCTTCTTCATTTGGGATGCATGGAATTCCTCGCACATCAGCGAAATCATTCTTGCGCTGTTCTACGTTGGCATCATCGGATTCATCCTCGACCGCATGATCGCGTTGCTTGGCAGACTGGCCACGCGTGGCACGCAGGCGAATTAAGGAGACCATCAATGGCATATCTTCAAATCGATCATGTTGACAAAGTCTTCACGCGCGGCTCGACCCATAGCGAAGTATTGAAGAACATCAATCTCACCGTAGAGAAGGGTGATTACGTATCCATCATCGGACATTCAGGTTGCGGCAAGTCGACTTTGCTCAACATCGTCGCCGGTCTCACCGATGCTACGCAGGGAGGCGTTCTGCTGGAGGGACGCGAGGTGAATTCGCCGGGACCGGATCGTGCTGTCGTATTCCAGAACCATTCGCTGCTGCCTTGGCTGACCGTCTACGACAATGTGAAGCTCGGCGTCGATAAGGTATTTCGCTCCTCAAAGACACGCGCACAGCGTCACGAATGGACGATGCACAATCTCAATCTCGTCCAGATGGCGCACGCCAAGGACAAGCGCCCGTCGGAAATATCCGGCGGCATGAAGCAACGCGTCGGCATTGCCCGCGCGCTGGCGATGGAGCCGAAGGTGTTGCTGCTCGACGAACCCTTCGGTGCACTCGACGCATTGACGCGCGCGCATCTTCAGGATTCCGTGATGGCGCTGCATCAGAAGCTCAACAACACCGTGATGATGATTACCCATGACGTCGATGAGGCGGTGCTTCTATCGACGCGCATCGTCATGATGACAAACGGTCCCAGCGCGAAGATCGGCGAGATTCTCGACGTGCAACTGCCGCATCCGCGCAAACGTCTCGAATTGGCATCGAACCCGACTTACCTCAAATGTCGCCAGCGCGTGCTCGAATTCCTTTACGAGCGTCATCGGTTTGTCGAAGCGGCATAAGCTCCGGAGGCGAATGTGAGCGAACCTCTAGTCGTTATCGGCAATGGCATGGCAGCGGCACGATTGGTCGAAGACCTCGCAAAACGATCGCTTGGCCGCTACGCGGTCGCGGTGATCGGTGACGAGCCGCAGCTTGCATATAATCGTGTCCTGTTGTCCTCGGTGCTGGCCGGAGACGTGGCGTCGCATGACATCGAATTGAAGTCTGCGGCGTGGTGGCGCGATCGCGGCGTCACCGTGACCTACGGATGCGCCGCGACCGCAATCGATGTCGCCAAGCGAAATGTGAAACTAGCCAACGCTACCGAGGTCGCCTTTTCCAAACTGGTGCTGGCGACTGGATCGAATGCGCTGCGGCTCAATGTCCCCGGTTGCGAGCTAAAGGGCGTTCACACGTTTCGCGACAGCCGTGACGTCAGGAATCTGCTCGATCTGGCAGCAGAAAAAAAGCGTGTTGTTGTCATCGGCGGCGGCTTGCTCGGCCTTGAAGCGGCCTATGGATTGGCAAAAGCCGGAGCGCGCGTCACGGTTCTCCATCTGATGGACCGGTTGATGGAGCGGCAGCTTGACGCGGCGGCTGCCGCGTTGCTCAAGCGTCTGGTCGAGGCCAAGGGAGTTGAAATTGTTCTTGGCGCTTCTACGGATCGCATTTCCGGCGATAGCTGCGTTGAACACGTCGAACTGGCGGACGGCCGCGTCATTGACGCCGACGCCGTTGTCTTCGCGGCTGGTATCCGTCCCAATGCGTCCCTCGCATCGGAAGCTGGCATCGCTGTCAATCGGGGCGTCCTTGTCGACGATCAACTGAGAACGTCCGTGAAAGATATTTATGCGCTCGGCGAATGCGCCGAGCATCGTGGCACTTGCTACGGCCTCGTCGAACCCGCTTACGAACAGGCGAGGGTGCTCGCCGGTCATCTAGCGGGCAAGTCGCCGCAATATAGTGGCAGCGTGCTTTCGACTAACCTCAAGGTTTCGGGCGTCAATGTTTTTTCGGCCGGCGATTTTCTTGGCGGCGAAGGCACCGATTCAATCGTTTTTAACGATCAGAAATTCGGCACATATAAGAAGCTCGTCATTGCAAACGGCGCTTTGACCGGGGCCGTGCTGGTCGGCGATACGCGCGATGCTCTCTGGTATTTGGAATTGATCCGCACTGGCGGATCGATTTCGGCGATGCGAAGCGTTCTGATGTTCGGCCGCGATCTCACATTGACCGGCGCCGAACAGCCGCAGGCCGCTTGACGATGTCGAGCGATTTCTCCCCAGACCAGAAACGATATCTCGAAGGGTTTGTTTCGGGCCTCAGCGCTTCACGCGTCACCCGAACCAATGCTCCGGCGAAGTCCGAGCCGGTCGGACCTGACGCGATCCACCTCAAGGCGCAGGACCGCACTGTAGCTGCGGGTGGCAAGCTCAACGACCAGGAGAAAATCAAGCGCGATGAGCATCCCTTCGATGCCTATCCGCGGCTCGTCAAGCAGGCCGAAACAAATGAGGCACCCAAAGCGGCTGACAATTTTCGCTGGCGCTATCATGGAATCTTTTATGTCGCCCCAACGCAAACGTCCTACATGTGCCGCCTGCGTATCCCGAACGGCATTCTCACGCACTGGCAATTCGCGGGCGTTGCCAACATCGCGGAAAAATTCGCAGCTCCATTTGCACATGTGACGACGCGCGCCAATTTGCAACTGCGTGAGATCGAGCCGAAGAACGCCGTCAATGTGATTGAGGCCATTCAGGAGGTCGGTCTTTGCTCGCGGGGTTCTGGCGCCGACAATATACGTAATGTCACCGGCACCGCGACCGCCGGGATTGATCCGCAGGAGCTGCTCGATACGCGGCCGCATGCGCGGGCATGGCATTTTCATATTCTCAACGGGCGCACGCTGTATGGCTTGCCGCGCAAGTTCAACGTCGCATTCGATGGCGGCGGAAAGATCGCGACGCTGGAAGACACCAACGACATCGCCTTTCAGGCGGTGCAGGTGGTTGAAGGGCATGGCGTGGAGCCGGGGGTATATTATCGCCTCGGCCTTGGCGGCATTACCGGACATCGCGATCTTGCGCGCGACACGGGAGTTATTCTTCCTCCGAAAGATGCGACCGCGATTGCCGACGCGATCGTGCGGGTTTTTATCGAGCATGGCGATCGTACCAACCGCCTCAAGGCGCGATTGAAATACGTTCTCGATGCCTGGGGGTTCGATAAATTTCTCGAAGCCGTCGAGGAAAAACTCGCCCGCAAGCTCACACGTATTCCTGCAGACGCGATTGCCGCCAGGCCTGAGTTCGATCGTCTCGCGCATATCGGCGTTCATCCGCAGGCGCAGGCAGGGCTGAACTGGATCGGCGTCGCGCTCAAGCTTGGCCGCATGTCGATCGAACAGATGCGAGGATTAGCGAAACTTTCCGCCGATTTCGGCGATGGCGATATTCGGCTGACGGTATGGCAAAATCTGCTTCTGTCCGGCATTGCCGACGCGAACGTCGCAACGGTCGTGGCGGCAATCGAGGCGCTCGGACTATCGACCACCACGTCGATCATCCGCGCCGGTCTGGTTGCCTGCACAGGTGCGACCGGATGCAAGTTCGGCAATGCGCACACCAAGGAAAATGCCGACGAGATCGCAAAGTGGTGCGAAGATCGCGTGCCGCTCGATTCACCCGTCAACGTTCATCTCACTGGCTGTCATCATTCCTGTGCGCAACATTATATCGGCGACATTGGGCTGATCGGCGCGCGCGTTCCAATCAACGACGATGGCGACACCACGCTCGGCTATCATGTGTTCGTGGGGGGCGGCTTCGGTGCCGATGGCGTCATTGCGCGAGAACTCGTCCAGAACGTCAAGGCGGAAGATGCTCCGAAGACCGTCGAGCAAATCCTGAAAGCCTACATCGTCAATCGCGCCTCCGCCGATGAGACCTTCATCACATTCGCGGGGCGGCATGACATCGTCGATCTCAAGCGCATGGCCGGCATGGAGACGACTTCATGAATCAGGTCACGC
>JBBRGE010000197.1:0-5041 GCA_038241045.1 Hyphomicrobiales bacterium
CATCTTCTTGACGTCCGCATGAGTTGTGTCGGCCATGATGCATCCCCAAGAATTTGTAGCGCGATTGTTGCACGAATGGTGCTGGATAAAACAACGCTGCGAATCTAAAAACTGTTTGCGGGCGTTAATGTGGCGGGAATGTAGCCTGTTTCGGTATGCGGCGGAAACCGCTTAAGGATTATGTTTCGGCGTTTTGCCATCGCAATCTTGTGGATGGATTTTCAAGGAGCTGCGATGCGTTTTGTCGATGCGGACGAAATCCAGCGCGTGCTGACGTTCCCGAAGCTGATCGCCGGGATGGAAGCGGCGCACCGCAGACCCAAGATCGATGTGGTCGATGCCTCGCTTGGCAATGAGGCGGGACATTATTTCGTGCGGCACGCGGTCGATCCCGGACGGCTGATGGCGAGCAAGATGTTTACGAGCTTCCCCCAGAATCTCGCGAAGAATCTGCCAGCCGTGCAGGCGGTGTGCGTGGTGTTCGACGGCACCGATGGCTCGCCACTCGCGGTGCTCGATGGCACCGAGATCACCTACTGGCGCACGGCGGCGGATTCCGCGCATGGCGCGAAAATTCTTTCGCGCTCGGATGTCGCGACATTGCTGGTTGTCGGCGCGGGCGGCATGTCGCGGCGGCTAGTGCATGCGCATCGCAGCGTGCGGGCTTCGTTGAAGCGCGTACTGATCTGGAACAGGACGGCGGCGCGCGCGCTGGATGTGGCCGACGATCTGAAGCGCGATGGCATCGATGCTGCTGTCGCAGACAATCTCGATGCCGCGACGCGCGAAGCGGATGTCATCACGACCTGCACGCGTTCGCATGAACCGCTTATTATGGGTGCAAACCTGAAACCGGGTACGCATCTCGATCTGGTCGGTGGGTATACGCCGCAAACCCGCGAGGCGGACGACGAGGCGGCGCGCCGCAGTCTGATTTTTGTAGATCGCAGGGAGTCTGCGTTTCATGTCGGCGATATTCTGCAGCCGATTGAAAACGGCGCGATCAAGGGAAGCGACGTGCGGGGCGATCTTTACGATTTGGCAAGCGGCCGAATTCAAGGGCGACGCTCACCGAACGACATCACGTTTTTCAAGAATGCCGGCGGCGGCCATCTTGACCTCATGACTTGCGAGGTGGTGCTACGCGAACTGGGCGTGCTGAAATAATCAGCCCTTCATGAGCGTCGAGACGTGGGCGACGACCGACTCACGAAGTCCGTCGAGATCGTAACCGCCCTCCAGCACCGACACGACGCGGCCGTTTGCACTCTTGTCGGCAATGTCCATCAGCTTGCGCGTCACCCACGCATAATCTTCTTCCTTGAGTTCGAGGCTGCCAAGCGGATCGCGCCAATGCGCGTCGAAGCCTGCGGAAATCACAACCAGTTCCGGCGCAAATTCTTCGAGACGCGGCAAGATCGCCAGATCGAACGCCTCGCGAAATTTCCACCCGCCGTCGCCCGCATGCATCGGCGCGTTGACGACGTTGTCGTATTCGCCGCGCTCCTGGGTGGCACCTGTGCCGGGGAATAACGGCATCTGATGCGTCGAGGCGTACATGACGCTCTTGTCGCCCCAGAAAATTTCCTGCGAGCCGTTGCCGTGGTGAACGTCGAAGTCGATCACGGCCACGCGGGAAATGCCGTACTTGCGCTGCGCGTGACGCGCTGCAATTGCAGCGCTGTCGAAGAAACAAAATCCCATCGGCTTATTTGTCTCGGCGTGATGGCCCGGTGGACGAGTGCCGACAAAAGCGTTGCTTGCCTTGTTGGTCATCACCGCATCGACGGCAGCGACCGCGCCGCCGGTGGCGCGTAATGCGGCTTCCAGCGTGCCGGGCGACATCGAGGTGTCGCCGTCGAGATAGATCATGCCTTGTTTCGGCGCGATGTGCCGCAACTCGTCGATATATTCGTTGGTATGGCACAGTGCGATGGTATCGAAATCGGCTTCAGGCGCTTTCACCCGCACCAGTGTTTTGAACTGATCGCGCGACAGTCCTTCCTCGATGGCGCGAAGCCGATCCGGCCGCTCGGGATGTCCCGGCGCGGTGACGTGATTCAAGCCTGCGGGATGAGAGTAATAAAGGGTGGGCATCGAGAATTTTCCTTAACGCGAGAGCGTCTGCAATTACGCTCTTTTGCGCGCGAAGAACGACTGGAATGCGGCCATCGCCTCTTTGGAACTCATGCGTTCGCCGAACAAATGGCTTTCCTGTTCGATGCGGCGAACCAGATCCTCCGGCGCGCGCTTGAGCAGCTTGCGCGAGAGCGCCACGGCTTCCACGGGCAGCTCGCAGATTTCGCGCGCGATCTTGCGCGCTTCGGTTTCGGTGTGACCGGGCGCCACGACTTCATTGACGAAGCCCGCGATCTTGGCATCGGCGGCACTGACGGGGCGGCCCATCACCAGCATCGAGAAGGCGCGTTGATGACCCATTGCGAGCGGCACCAGCAGGCTCGATGCGCCTTCCGGCACCAAACCGAGATGAATGAACGGCGTGGAGAATGTCGCCGAAGTCGACGCCAGCACGTAATCGCAGTGAAAAACCATCGTGGTGCCGATGCCAATGGCGATGCCGTCCACCGCGGCGATAATCGGCTTGGTGTTGTGAACCAGCGAGTGCAGGAACTTCACCGCGTTCATCGGCCTCGACTCGGCACCTTGGCTTCCGCCGGCTTTCAGAAAATCTTCAAGATCGTTGCCTGCGGTGAATACGCCGGAGCCGCCCGTAATAATGAGACAGCGGATATCGGGATTGTTCTGCGCGGTGTCGATGGCGTGGCTCATCTGCGCATACATCGTCTGCGTCAGCGCGTTCTTTTTCTCCGGACGCCGCAGCGTGATCACGCGCGTCGCATCTTCGTCAGTGACAATGACTTTATCCGGCATGCTCGATCTCCAAAATACAACGCCCGAACGCGGGCACATCGCTGTGCCTAGCGGCGCGTGAAAACTCGTCCTACATCATCGGCCAGAACGGCAGTATTGGCCAATTTATTTTGCGGGCGGCGCTTCCGGCCGCAGTCCAGGGAGACACTCATGCAACTCACCGGCATCCATCATTTGACCGCGGTTTCCGCCAACGCCAAGGGAAATCTGGCTTTTTATACCGGCGTTCTCGGCATGCGGCTGGTCAAAAAGACCGTCAATCAGGATGACGTGTCCGCATACCACTTATTCTACGCCGACGGCAAAGCCAGTCCGGGCAGCGACCTGACTTTTTTCGACTTCCCCGCCGCGCGCGAGCAACGCGGCACGCGGACGGTTTCGCGCACAGGGCTACGCGTGAACGGCGAGAAGGCGCTTGGATACTGGCAGGATCGGCTGCTCAAGCTCGGCGCGCATACGGGCAAGGTGACCGAAGTCGATGGCCGCCTGACACTGCCTTTCGAAGACCCCGAAGGTCAACGGCTGGTGCTGATCGACGATGGCAGCATCGGCGAGGCGCATCCATGGGAGAGAAGTCCGGTGCCGGCTGAGCATCAGATTCGCGGGCTCGGTCCGATCGTGCTGAACGTGCCGGATCTGGCGCGCACTGAAAAAACGCTCACCGGCGTGATGAACATGCGCGGCGTGCGCGATTACGCATCGCCCGACGGTGAGCATCGCATCAATGTCTATGAGATGGGTGAGGGCGGACCTGCGGCCGAACTGCACGTTCTCGAACAAAAAGATTTACCTGCGGCGCGTCCGGGTGCGGGCGGCGTGCATCATGTCGCGTTCCGTACGCCGAACGACGAACAGTATCATGCATGGACGCAGCGACTTTCGGAGTTCGGCATTCACTCCAGCGGTGAGATCGATCGGTTCTATTTCCGCAGCTTGTATTTCCGGGAGCCGAACGGAATTCTGTTCGAGATCGCAACCGATGGGCCCGGCTTTGCGAGCGATGAGCCGATGTCGATATTGGGTGAGAAGCTTGCGCTTCCGCCATTTCTCGAAGGCCGCCGCAGGGAAATCGAAGCGAGATTGAAACCTTTGGCTTAGGCCTTATGCAACGAGCACAGCGTCCGCACCGTTCACGGACTGGGCGCTGTCGATCACCGCGCGTTCCAGCGCGCCGGATTGCACAGTGACATTCTCGGCGAAAAACCTTGCGAGCGTGACATAGCGTCCCGCATCGCCCTGCACCGCATCGTCTTTTCGCGCAGCCAACGCCTCATTGGCGAGCATGCAGCCGCCCAGTGTTGTCGAGAACAAACGCAGGTATGGCGTGGCGCCTGCGAGGGCTTCGTTAGGCGAAGACGCGATCTTTTCCAAAAGCCATTTGCTGGTGCGCTCGACCGAGCCGAGCGCGTCGCGCAACTTTGCGCCCGTGGTACCGAAAGCTGGATCGTTCGAGGCTTCGACTTTGGAGACCACATCAGACAATTCGGTGAGCAGATCGAACACCGCTTCGCCGCCGGACATGCCGAGCTTTCGCATCAACAGATCGTTGGCCTGAATGCCGTTGGTGCCTTCATAGATGGTGAGAATGCGCGCGTCGCGAACGTATTGCGCGGCTCCCGTTTCCTCCATGAATCCCATGCCGCCATGCACCTGCACGCCGATAGCGGCGACCTCGTTGCCGATGTCGGTGGAAAACGCTTTCGCCATCGGTGTCAGCAATGCGCCGCGCGCCGCCGCCTTCGCTTTCGCTGTCGCGTCGGTCGCGCGATGCGAAACATCGATTGCCACAGCGGTAGCGTAGCAGATCGTGCGCGCCGCTGCCGTGAGGCCGCGCATCAGCATCAAATTCCGCTTCACGTCCGGATACATGATAATCGGATCGGAGCCATCACCCTTGCTGCCGCGAACCTTGCCCTGCTTGCGGTCCTGCGCGTAAGTCAGCGCGCGCTGATAGGCGCGATCCGCAATGCCGACGCCCTGAATGCCGACGCCGAGCCGCGCCTGATTCATCATCGTGAACATCGCGGCCATGCCGCCATTTTCCGCGCCGACCAGATAGGCGATCGTGCCGCCCTTGTCGCCCAGCGTCATGGTGCAGGTCGGCGAAGCGTGGATGCCGAGCTTGTGCTCGATGCCGCTGGCGTAAATG
>JBBRGE010000198.1:0-5039 GCA_038241045.1 Hyphomicrobiales bacterium
GGCGTCTGCTGCCGAATGCGTCCGCGTCGCCGCGACCAAAGGCTTTCCGGACTTGATGGAATTTTCAACGAGGTTTGCGAGCGCCTGACTGATGAGTTCGCGGTTGCCGCGCACGGTTGCAGGCTCTGCATTCACGGCAAGCGTCAAACCCTTGTCCTCGGCCAGCGGTTCGTAGAGTTCCTGAATTCCGTTCGCAATATCGGCGGCGTCGAATTCGGTCATGTTGTCGCGGGCCTGTCCAGACTCCGCACGCGCGATTATCAGCAACGCGTTGAATGTGCGAATGAGGCCGTCCGACTCCTCAATCGTGCGTTCCAGCGCCGAGCGGTATTCGGTCTCGTTGCCCGCTTTGGCGAGTGCGTCCTCTGCGCGATTGCGCAGCCTCGTGAGCGGCGTTTTCAGATCGTGGGCGATGTTGTCGGAGACTTCCTTCAAGCCCACCATCAATGCCTCGATGCGCTCCAGCATGGCGTTGAGATTTTCCGCAAGCCGATCGATCTCGTCGCCGCTGCGTCCAACAGGTAAGCGTTCGGACAAATCGCCCGCCATGATACGCTGTGTGGTGCCGGTCATGGCATCGATCCGGCGCAGCACCCGCCGCGCGACGAACACACCGCCGGCCAGGCCCAATACGATCACAACGAGGATCGACCAATTCGCGGCGCGCGCCACGATGCCGAACAGCCGCCGGCGCTCCTCAAGGTCGCGTCCGATCAGCAGCCGAAAGCCGCCGGAGAGCTGCGACACGCGCACCAGCGCGAAGTGCTTCTTGGCGTTGTCGTTTTCCT
Organism: Hyphomicrobiales bacterium; assembly: GCA_038241045.1. Classification (GTDB taxonomy): domain Bacteria; phylum Pseudomonadota; class Alphaproteobacteria; order Rhizobiales; family Xanthobacteraceae; genus Afipia. Next base: position 789 of record JBBRGE010000198.1, read on the forward strand.
GCAGGCGCTGATAGACCGTCTCGACCCAGCCGGGATTGTCCATCACGCCCGGCGCGAGCGAGGCGATATTGCCTGCGACGCCCTGCCCTTGCGGCGTGGTGACGAGATAGAGATTAGCGCCGGGACGCAGCGTGCGCGCCTCGACTGCCGTTGCAAGGCCGCGAATGCCACCGCTCTGGAATTGCGATGTGAGTTCGCTCAGTTCGGTATTGACCGTCTCGGCGATCTGCTCGGTAATAATACGCCGCGTATTCCAGGCGAAGTAACCCAGCAGCGACGCGGCGAAAATTGCGAACAGCAGCAGATAGACCAGCGTCAGCCGAAACGCCGTGGTTCGGAAAAGTTTACCGAATGCCGTCACGGACCATGTACCCGGCACCGCGAATGGTGTGCAGCAATGGGCGCTCAAAGCCTTTGTCGATCTTGGAGCGCAAACGCGAGATATGAACGTCGATTACGTTGGTCTGCGGATCGAAATGATAATCCCAGACGTTCTCCAGCAGCATGGTGCGCGTCACCACTTGTCCGGCGTGCTTCATTAGATATTCCAGCAGGCGAAACTCGCGCGGCTGCAGCGTGATCTCGGTCGTGCCGCGCGCCACGCGATGCGACAAGCGGTCGAGTTCGAGATCGCCGACGCGGTAGCTGGTTTCTTCCGAAGGGCCGCCGGTGCGGCGCGACAGCACTTCGACGCGCGCCAATAATTCCGCAAACGCATAGGGCTTCGGCAGATAATCGTCGCCGCCCGCGCGCAAGCCCTTGATGCGATCATCGACCTGACCGAGCGCTGAAAGAATAAGTGCGGGCGTATGATCACCCTTGGCGCGCAGCGTGCCGATGATCGACAGACCGTCGCGCTTGGGCAGCATGCGGTCGATCACGAGCACGTCGTAGCCGCCGGATTCGGCGAGCGCGAGACCTTCCTCGCCGTCGCTGGCGTGGTCCGCAATGTGCCCGACTTCGCGGAACGCCTTGACGAGATAATCGGCCGACTCGCGGTCGTCCTCAACGATGAGCAATCGCATTTTCGATTCGGTTGAAGCCGAAATGGCCTGGTTCGGTATTACCATGACGCTACGAACGTCCTCATGCAAGTCAGCGAACCGCTGAGATAAAAAAACGGGCGGCGAAGCTGGGGAAACTTCACCGCCCGAATGCACGATCACTGGAGAGAGATCGCACGGCCTTCGACGGAGGGGGGCGTATTCCATCGAAGGAAACGATTAGATAGTTAGCCTTTCGCAACCGGCAATGCGATGAAGCGCGACGATTCGCCGGACTTCACGCGGACCAGAACGCTGTTCTTGTTGTCGGCCTTGGCGACCTTCATTGCGTCGCTGACTTCAGAGGGTGTCGCAACCAACTTGCCAGCAACCTCAAGGATGACATCGCCTTCCTTGAAACCGCGATCGGCCGATGGGCTGTTCCGATCGACGCCGGTAACAACGACACCATCTTTTCCAGCACCCGCAACGCTGTTCGCCGGAGCCAGCGTGAGGCCGAGGTTCGGCACATTGGTGCCGCGCGCCGCCTTGCCACCGTCGCTGTCCTTGTTCAAATCAGCTTTGGCCTCCTTGGCGTTCGGCAATTCGCCGAGCGTCATGCTCAGAATCTTGTCTTGGCCCTTATGAACCACGACCAGCTTCACGGTCTGGCCGGGCGCCATGCCGCCGATGGTGCGGGCAAGTTCGCGTGCATCCTTCACTGGCTGATCGTTGACGCGGGTAATCACATCGCCCGATTCAACACCGGCTTTGGCTGCAGGACCGTTTGGCTGCGGTTCTGCGACAAGCGCGCCTTCCACTTTCTTCAGGCCGAGGCTGTCGGCGATGTCCGGCGTGACCGGCTGAATCTGAACGCCGATCCAGCCGCGGCTCACCGAGCCCTTGTCTTTCAACTGCTCGACAACCGACTTCACGGTCGAGGCCGGAATTGCGAAGGCAATGCCGACGCTGCCGCCCGACGGCGAATAGATCGCGGTGTTGACGCCCATAACGTCGCCGGACGTGTTGAAGGTCGGACCACCGGAGTTGCCTTTGTTCACAGGCGCGTCGATCTGGATGAAGTCGTCATACGGCCCAGAGCCGATGTCGCGGCCGCGTGCGGACACGATACCGGCGGTCACAGTGCCACCGAGGCCGAACGGATTGCCGACCGCCAGCACCCAGTCACCGATACGCGGCTGGCTTTCGGATAATTTTGCAAAGGGAATATCCTTGACGCCATCGACCTTGATGAGCGCGACGTCGGTGCGGGAGTCAGTACCGATCACCTTGGCGGTGTGAATCGTGCCATCGTCGGTTGTGACTTCGACCTTGTCGGCGCCATCGACGACATGATTGTTGGTAACGGCATATCCGTCAGGCGAAATGAAGAAGCCCGAACCCTGACCGGTCATCTGACCGCCACGGCCGCGCGGACCCTTCTGTCCCGGCAATCCATCCGGGCCGCCGAAGCGCTTGAAGAAGCGTTCCATGGGAGATCCCGGCGGGAATGGCGAATCTTCAGTCGCGCCATCGTTGGACGCCGACGCCTTTTCAGCGATCTTCACGCGAACCGAAATCACCGATGGCTTCACCCGCTCGACGATGTCGGCGAATCCAATCGGCTGCTGAACCTGACGAACCTCCTTGTTGACCTGCGCGTGCGCGGCGGTCGTCAGGACGTCGTAATTACTTTGAGGCGCAAAGCCGTAAGCGGCGACGCCAAGACCGGCGACGACGGAGGCCATCAGCGCAAATTTGCGTGCCGAGAGCAGCGAACGGCGCGGTGACTTGTAAGATGGAAGGTTGGAAAAGTCAGTCATGAGAAGTCTCCAGAGAGGCGGGGGAACGAAAGTGAATTTCGTGGGCGTCGATTCCTTGCAGGAAACTGCACCGTCGCTCTGGAAGATGGGGGATGCAGCCTTACCGGCCACTGACGGGGGAATTAATGTTTTGTAATAAGCCGTGAGGGGAAACGGCTTAGACCGGCCGTGAAGGCAAGTTTTCGCTGGAAATCAGCCTTTCCAGACGCGCCTCCTCGTCCGGCGTGAGGCTCAATGCCGCAGCGTCGCCCTCGGCGTTGCGCCGGTTGCGGCGGCGATTGCCAAGCCACAGCGCAAGTCCCCCACCGGCTAGCACCAGTGGCGGAACCAGCCACAGCACCAGCGTGTTTTTCTCGACACGCGGCTTGAGCAGCACGAACTCGCCGTAGCGCGCCACCAGATAGTCCATCACCTGTTCGTCGGTTTTACCGGTGGCGATCTGTTCACGAACAAGCAGCCGCAGATCGCGCGCCAGCGGCGCGTCCGAATCGTCGATGGATTGATTTTGGCAGACCATGCAGCGCAGTTCGCGCGACAGGTTGCGCGCGCGCGATTCCTGCCCGGCGTCGGTCATGATTTCATCGGGCTGAACGGCGTGGCTTGTGGACGGCAAAAGCGCCAGCAGCATTGCGAGCGCGACGGCGATGCGCATCATCGCCCTACTCCGCCGCCTGCAGCGAGCCGCTACTTTTGTCTTGCGGTTTCGCGGGCTTCGGCGCGCCTACGCGCAGCCGTCGGTCCGAAAGAGATAGCATGCCGCCGAACGCCATCAGCACCGGGCCGAACCAGATCAGCAACACCAGCGGCTTGTGATAAATCCTGACCGCAACCGACCCATCGGCATTGGCGTCACCGAGCGAAATATAAAGCTGGCTCGCGCCGCGCGTCAGCAATGCGGCTTCCGTCGTCGACATGCCGCGCGTGGTAAAATTGCGCTTTGACGGCGTCATCACGCCCATCGGGCTGCCGTCGAGCGTGACGTTGAACCGAGTGATCTGTTCGCGATAGTTCGGCCCCTGAGCTTGCGAAATATCGTCGAGCCGCACGTCGTAACCGCCAACATTGGCAACGTCGCCGATTTTCATGGACGCAATGCGTTCGGAATTCCATGTGGTCTCGCACACGATGCCGATCAGCGCCACGCCAAGCCCTGCATGCGCGAAGGCCGATCCCCATGTCGAACGTGGCAATCCGCGCGCGCGCTGTGCGGCGGTCGAGAACGGTGCACGAAACAATTGCGTGCGCTCGGCGATGTCGCTGATGGCCCCGGCAATGACGAACACCGCAAGCCCGATCATCAGCGGCGCGAACGCGCTGCCGCCACGCACACACGCCCAGACCAACGCCAGCGCGACCAGCCCGGCAATCCCAGCAGCCAGCAAGCGCTGCGCGGCAGCGACGATATCGCCGCGCTTCCATGCCAGTTGCGTGCCGAACGGAACTGC
>JBBRGE010000199.1:0-5028 GCA_038241045.1 Hyphomicrobiales bacterium
TCATCGATGGAGGCGGTCGTTTTATTTTGCGGGGTTGGAAAAAGGTGCGGCCAGTCCGTGGGGGAACAAAAGGCCGCGCACCAACCGGTCTGGGACGGGGAGGGGTGGGGATACGACCGGGTCGTGTGTCTCCGTTGTTAGATTTATGCCTTGCGCATGATCTGATCCGAAAACCACTTCAGACTTTTCGGGATCATGCTTTTATCGCGAACTTGCGGTGGCGACCGCAGGACGTGAATCGCCCAGCGACACCCAAACATTTGCATCGGACTGCGACTGTCGTTTCACGAAGCGGTAACCAGTGTCGGTCCACGCCACGACGTCTTCATTCTGGTTGTCGAGAACGAATTCGCCCTTGTCGGATTTCACGGTCAGCACCGCGTGACCTTCGCCCTTCTTGTCGCGCACGACCGTCACCAGCAGTGCCTCGCGCGGCCAGCCGGCATCGATCAGCATCTTGCGCTTCAGCAGCACGTAGTCTTCGCAATCGCCGTAACCGTCGGTCGGATACGACCACTTCTCGATGACGCCCCAGTGTTCCTGGTCGGTCATCGGCTTGACGGTCTCGTTGACGTAGCGATTGACGCGAAGCAAATCCTTCCAGGCCGTCGGCGTCATGACGATGTCGCGGGCCTGTGTCGCGCCCGCCCGGCAATCGCGGGGATTGTCGGCGCAGAACTCGACCCAGCCGATCGGCGGACGCGCCGTATCGCCGAGGCTCGCGTAAATTACTTTCTCGCCGGCCGCATTCGCGCTCGCCGTCATTGCCAACAGGCTGACGGCAACCGCCAAGCCCAGTGCAGATGTCTTGCCGGTGTTCTTGCCAAAACTCTCGTCCCGTCCCGTGAATGAAAACATTGTGGCCCCCGTTTCTTGTTGGGACCACAATTCACACAAAGGATTTTCGAGCGGGAAAATTGTGCCGAGTACAATTGAAGCAAAGGAAAGTAAAAGCTGGCGCTAATTCAATTTATACTTGAGTAAAATAAGACTAAAATTTTAGATAATCTCATTTAATTCAAATTTTATCCATTGGCTCACAAGCCGTTGAATTTGCTTGCGATACAGCGTCACCGAAGCGGTGCCGAGGAAATCCGACACCGCCGCCAAAAACGTATCGAGGCGATATCCGCTGCAGGATATCGCCTCGACGACGCTGGAAAATCAGGAGTTGGTAACCGAAGCGCTTTACCGCGCGCTTACGTTGTCTTCGACTGTCTCGGCAAGTTGCGCGTGAACGAACTCGACCGCGAAGCCTTCTTCGAGGTGGCGGACCACGCGGGCCTGTACGCGCCCCAGCGTAACTGCTGCTTTGACCGGCGGCCGGATTTCGGCGGCCAGCGCCGCGCCGGACAGTGAAAGGTCCATAATGCGGCAGGGGATTTCGCGGCCTTCATCGTCGAGCCTGAGCACGGACATCGGATTGCGCGGCACGATACGGTCGTGACGGCGGTCTTCCGGCAGATTGAGGATCTGACGGTTCGCCAACCAGGTGAGCTGGGCCGCCAGTTTGTCACGCTTGCGCGGGGTCGCGCCCACCGTCATGGCAAAGCCGTTGTCGAGCAGACGGGTGATCTTGCCTTCAACGCGGCCGATATGATCGAGATAGGCAACGACGCGCTCGCCGAGATTGCCGATTCCGGGCGCCAGCAGGGCTATTCCGCCGGGCGACATATTGATGACCTGGCAGGGGAATTCACGCCGGTCGGCCAGCATATAGCGGCCGAGCAGTTGAACTTTCACGCGCTGGAAACGCCTGCGCTCCTCAGTCGAAGGAGCCGATTGTCTGTGCGGTAACGCCATCATCCCACCGGTCAACCGGTTTGTCGGTATGACGCAACCTTAGGCGGCACAGGGTTAACGATGCGTTAGCAATCGCGATCAGCGAAGCTGGTTTGCGAACTAGCGCAAGCCTTCATAGACGGTCAATCCGCGTAAGACGGACCACTTATTGATTTTGCGCGGGCCGGTCCATTTTTGTGCAGGTCCGGCGTGCCGCCACGACGTCAGCGTGAAGTTTTGCAGCGGCGCATAAGCGTGAGCGTCGTCGCGCCCGACCGGCACGATAAGCCCCGTCAGGCTGAGGGGTGCATGCGAATGTGAACTGAACGGCAGCAGCAGCAATTCGAGCGGGATGGTCGAGCCATCCGCACCCTCGGCGGTAATGCCCGCCACTGTGGCGAGACTTTCTTCCGCGACAATGCCGACGACGTCTTCAAATTCGCGACGGCTTGCGGCGGCGAACAACTCCGCAAAACTCTTGCCCTTGGCGTCGCCGCCGAGCAGGGCGCAAAGCCGCGTGCCCGCAACGCGAAACGGAAAACCCGCCTTGCGGTCATAGGACAAGACGAAGATATCACCGAGGAGATGCCGCACGGCTTGCGGTTCAAGATCGCTGCGTTCGGGTGCGGCAGCGCCTGCGCGCTTGTCGTCCCAATACGCGAAGAACTCGCGGCTGGCTGAATGTTTCATCGTCCCACCCTGATCCGCTCATCACGCGCGCGAGACAGACCTGTCCCGGATTCACGCAATGTGCGGTCCCCTTTCTGTTGTGCGGGACAGGCGTTGCAGCGTCCATGCCGGGAGGCCGATTCAGCTGCGATTGGCTCGGGTTTGCGGCGTTAACGTTAAGTTAACTATGAGCTTCGCGGTTTTGCTTATCGCGGGTAGTGTTTGCGCACTCCAAGGCTTTTAGCTTTAAGCCGCTTCGCTTTTCTCCAGGGGCGCAGCGGCAGATACACAGGTGGCGACGAACAATTCGGTCATTGCGCGGGGAGGGGTGGGGAACGCCCGGGCCGCCGCGCAAAAGATCAGGCGATCCAGCGGGAGGGCGATTTGCCCTCCCGTTTTCTTTTTGACCGCGCAGTCGATGCGCTTGCGCGCAGCATACAAAGCCGCCTATCTGAACCGGACCCAGCGTTCAGGCTTTTCAACTTGCAAGTTCCCGAAATTCCACAGCCGCCGCCGCGCGAACCGATCCTCACCATTCCGGGCGCGATGACGGCGCTGATCGCCATTATGGCGGGCATTCACATTTTGCGCATGCTGCTGCCGCTTGCGACCGATCAAGAAGTGATCTGGACATTCGGTTTCGTGCCGGCGCGCTACGATGCTTCTGTGCTGGCCGGACAGTTTCCCGGCGGTGTCGGTGCGCAATACTGGACGTTTCTAACTTACGCGTTCCTGCACGCAAATTTCAGCCACATCCTTTTCAACATGCTCTGGATGCTGCCGTTCGGCAGCGCGCTGGCGCGGCGTTTTTCACCGGCTCGATTTTTTGTGTTTCTTGGCGTGACGGCCATTGCGGGTGCGGTCGCCCATCTTGTCACCCATCAGCATGAAGTCGCCCCGATGATCGGCGCATCGGCGGCGGTCTCGGGCGCGATGGCAGGCTCGATACGCTTTGCATTTCAGCGGGGAAGCTTTTTGTCATTCGGGCGCGGCGATGCCAACGCCGCAGCGCTCGTTCCGGCGCTGCCGCTTTGGGCGTCGCTCAGGAGCCCGCGCATCTTGGGATTTCTGGCGATCTGGTTCGGCATCAACATCATCTTTGGTCTTGGATCGATCGGGGTCGGTGCCTCGGAGCAAAGCGTTGCATGGCAGGCGCATATCGGCGGCTTTCTTGCAGGGCTCATGTTGTTCTCGCTGTTCGATCCTGTGCCGCGCGCATTCTCGCAGGACAACCGTGCAAATGCGCCGCGCCCAACGGACACGCCCGATTCGCGCTGAGCAGCGTTGCGTCGCTGCACTGCGTATTGCGAGCGCGTAAAGTTTGATCCATCATCGTGCTAATATGCTGCACTGCGGCGTTTTGCGCGCGAAACCAAGCTCACGCTTCGTTGTTTAACTCATTGAGAAAAAGTCCGCGCGTATTCCCGCCCGGACGCTTCGATCGGGGAGGCGGCAATGACGGTTCGAGGCATTCTGGATACAAAAGGTCATCAGGTTGTCAGCGTGGCTCTCGACGCGAAAGTGTCGGCAGCGGTGAAAATCTTATCGCAGCGGCGCATCGGGGCGGTGCTGGTGATGAACGGATCGCACATCGCGGGAATTCTGTCGGAACGCGATGTTGTACGGGTGTTGGGCGAGCGCGGTGCCGATGTGCTCGATGAGCCGGTCAAGACTGCAATGACCGCGAATGTCGTGACATGTCGCGAAGTGGATTCGGTCAGCGACATTATGGAAGTTATGACGTCGGGAAAATTTCGTCATCTCCCGGTCGTGGAAAGCGACCGCGTCGTCGGTCTGATTTCCATCGGCGATATCGTGAAATGGCGCGTCGCCGAATTCGAGCGCGAGCAGGAAGCGCTGCAGGACTACATCAAGACGGCGTAGCGTTGGCTTAAAGTCAGATCGGTGCCGCCTGCGCCGTACCCGGCGGCTGGCTTGCGGTCGGCGCCAGGAGATTGATTGCCTCCTGAATCGATTCCAGATTGCGTTCCGTCGCACGCGCGCCGTGCGCAATGGTCTCTGCGGCGCGATGAAAGTCAAACCAACCGATACGCCCGACGCGCGGCGATATCAGTACGTCCGGCGGATCGCCGGCGAGGCGCGAGCGCGTGATGCGGTCCTGCATGATGTTGAAGGCTTCAACCATCACCGTTGAAATTCCGGGCCGGCCGGCGCTGCCGAAAAATTCCCGCTTCACGGTTTTCTCAGCCGAAAAAAATTTCCCCAGGCCGCGTTTTTCAACGACCTGCTCGGGAAATGCTTCGGCCGCAGCTGCGATCTTGCCATGCGCGGAAATGATAGTGCCGTGGCCCGAGACGTCGGTGCTGACGCTGCAGGCGATGACGATTTCCGCACCCAATGCGCGCGCCGCCGACACCGGAACCGGATTGACGAGAGCGCCATCGACCAGCCAGCGGTCGCCGATCATCACAGGTTCGAAAATTCCGGGCAGCGCGTAGGATGCGCGGATGGCGTTGACCAGACTGCCATTGGTCAACCAGATTTCGTGGCCGGTGCGAACCTCGGTGGACACCGCCGCGAATTTCAACGGCAAGTCCTCGATATCGATGCGCCCGA
>JBBRGE010000200.1:0-4990 GCA_038241045.1 Hyphomicrobiales bacterium
ATCCAGCCAAATCGACCGAGCGCTCACACCTCGAGGGTTGATGACAGCCGAACCTGCGATCGCATCGTCAATCGGAATCATCGCGGGCGGCGGCGTGATGCCGTTTGCGATTGCGGACGCGATCCGAAAGCGCGGGGGCAAGCCGTTTCTATTCGCAATTCGGGGCTTCTGCGATCCGCAGCGCGTCGCGGAATTTCCGCATCATTGGATTGCGCTGGGACAAGTGGGGCGGCTGACGCGGCTGATGCACGCGGAAGGCTGCGGCGACGTGGTATTCATCGGCGGACTGATAAGGCCCGCGCTGTCCGATCTGCGGCTCGATTGGGGAACGGTGCGCGCGATCCCGGCGATTGCAAGGGCGATGCGCGGCGGCGACGATCATCTGCTGTCGGGCATCAGCCGTATTTTCGAACAGCACGGATTTCGCGTTGTCGGCATCAAAGATGTCGCTCCTGAATTGCTGATGCCGCAAGGCAGTATTACGCGGCTTGCACCCGACGCCGGCATGACGGCCGATATTGCAAAGGGCCGCGAACTCCTCAACGCGCTTGGACCCTACGATGTCGGTCAGGCCGTGGTCGTGATCGACGGTCACGCGGTCGGCGTTGAAGATATCGAAGGCACCGACGGGCTTTTGCTGCGCGTCGCGCGCTTGCGTAACGAGGGTCGCATTCGCGCCAAGGCAGGACGCGGCGTCCTCGTGAAAGCGCCGAAAATCACCCAGGATTTGCGCTTCGATTTACCGACGCTCGGCCCCAAGACAATCGAAGGGCTGACGGTGGCGAGACTCGCGGGCGCAGGAATTGTCGCAGGGCAGTCGCAGATTGCTGAACCGCAAACCATGATAGCCGAGGCCGACAGAGCGGGCGTGTTCGTCGTCGGGCTGCCCGCGTGATGACACCTGCAATGCCGCGCAAGATATTCCTGATCGCGGCGGAAGAATCCGGTGATCGTCTCGGCGCCGGGCTGATGAAAGCTTTGCGCGCGCAGCTTGGCGATGACGTCAATTTCGTAGGCATCGGTGGCCGCCACATGGCGGAGCAGGGGCTGACCTCGCTGTTTCCGATCGACCAACTGTCAATCATCGGTCTGGTCGCGATCCCGCGCAAGCTGCCGATGATTTTGTCGCGGATTCGCGAGGCGACCGATGCCGTTCTGAAAGAGAAGCCCGATATTCTGGTCATCATCGACAGTCCGGATTTTACGCAACGCGTCGCCAGACGCGTGCGCAAGCGAGATCGCTCGATCCCCATCGTGAATTACGTCTCACCGACCGTTTGGGTGTGGCGTCCGCACCGCGCCAAGGCGATGGCGGCTTATGTGGATCGCCTGATGGCTGTGTTGCCGTTCGAGCCGGAGGTGCATCGCAGGTTGGGTGGGCCGCCGTGTACCTATGTGGGCCATCCGTTGCTTGAAAATCTCGATGCGTTGCGGCCGAACGCCGCCGAGCAACAGCGCCGCGACGCGTCACCGCCAGTTCTCGTGCTGCTTCCCGGCAGCCGCGGCAGCGAGATCGCGCGCAACATGACGGTGTTCGGGGTCACGCTGAAATTGCTCAAAGCAATGGGCGTCGATTTCGAACCGGTGTTACCGACAACGCCGCATTTGATCGCGCGCGTGCGCGATGCGGCATCGCATTGGGCAGTGCAGCCGCGCATTGTGGTTAGCGACGAGGACAAGCTCACAGCATTCAGGACGGCGCGTGCGGCGCTGGCGAAATCCGGCACGGTGACATTAGAGCTGGCGCTCGCAAATGTGCCGATGGTTGCGGTCTATCGCGTCACGCCGGTCGAGGCCTTCATTGCGCGACGCGTGATCCAGACCACGTCGATCATTCTGCCCAGCATTATTCTGGGCGAAAACGTGATTCCAGAATTTCTGCAGAACGATTTCACGCCGGAGAAACTCGCGCCGATCCTGCGCGATGTGCTGGCCGATACGCCGGTTCGGCAGCGGCAAATCGATGCGTTCAATCGGCTGGAAGGGATCATGTCCACCGTCGGAAAACGCCCAAGCGAGCGCGCGGCCGAAATCGTGGTCGAGACGTTTCAGAAGACGAGCAAATAAAAACGGCCGGTGTTTGAACCGGCCGTTCCTGCATTCAAAAACACAAGCTTACTTGCGCTTTCCCAGGTCCATATAGTCGCGCGTCGTCATGCCGGAATAAAGCTGGCGCGGGCGGCCGATTTTCTGGTGCGGGTCTTGGATCATCTCGCTCCATTGGCTGATCCATCCGACCGTGCGCGCGACCGCGAACAGCACCGTGAACATCGAGGTCGGGAAGCCCATGGCTTTCAGGGTAATGCCCGAATAGAAATCGACGTTCGGATAGAGCTTGCGATCGATGAAGTACGGATCGCTGAGCGCAATCTTTTCCAGTTCGAGCGCAATCGGCAGCAGCGGATCGTTGGCGTGGCCGGTTTCCTTCAATACCTTGTGGCACATCTGCTGCATGATCTTGGCGCGCGGATCGTAATTCTTGTAGACGCGGTGGCCGAAGCCCATCAGCCGTACCTTGCTGTCCTTGTCCTTCACCTTCTTGATGAATTCGGGGATTCTATCCACCGAACCGATTTCGGCGAGCATGGCGAGCGCAGCTTCGTTGGCGCCGCCATGGGCCGGTCCCCACAGGCATGCGATGCCGGCGGCAATACAGGCGAACGGGTTGGCACCCGAGGAGCCGGCGATGCGCACCGTGGACGTCGATGCGTTCTGCTCGTGGTCGGCGTGAAGAATGAAAATCTTGTCAAGAGCTTCGGCCAACACCGGATTGATCTTGTAGTCCTCGCACGGCACGGCGAAGCACATGTTGAGGAAATTGGCGGCAAAGCCGAGCGAGTTCTTCGGGTACACGAACGGCTGGCCGATGTTGTATTTGAACGCCATCGCGGCAAGCGTCGGAATTTTGGCGATCATCCGCATCGAGGCGATCATGCGCTGCTTCGGATCGGAAATGTCGGTGGAGTCGTTATAGAACGCGGCCAGCGCGCCGACGGATGCGACCATCACGGCCATTGGATGCGCGTCGCGGCGGAAGCCCTGGAAAAACCGCGCCATTTGCTCGTGAACCATCGTGTGATGGATCACGCGGTCGTCGAAATCTTCCTTCTGCGCTTTGGTCGGTAATTCGCCGTACAGCAGCAGATAGCATGTTTCGAGGAAGTCACCTTTTTCGGCGAGCTGCTCGATCGGATAGCCACGATACAGAAGAATGCCGGCGTCGCCGTCGATATAGGTGATCTTGGAATCGCAACTGCCCGTCGAGGTAAATCCTGGGTCGTAAGTGAACATCCCGGTCTGAGCGTAAAGCTTGCCAATGTCGATGACCTCGGGACCGACGGTCCCGCCCAGCACCGGAAACTCGACGGTTTTGCCGTCAACGGTCAGGGTTGCCTTCTTGGTGTTGGTTTTTGCATCCATCGCGCAGTCCCCGATGACAGTGTTACGCAGGACAAACGAGGTCTAACCGACGCCGTAGGACGCCTTAGCCCAATTGTCCCAGAGCATTTCTAAGATGGGTAGCTTATTGCAGTGTGCGCTGCAAGATAGGGGAGATTGATCCTTCGTCAGGGTCGCTTTCCCTCTATTCGGAGGCCTGATCCTGCAACCGGTCGAGGCAGGTTTCGCGACCCAGAACCGCCAGCACGTCGAAGATGCCGGGCGAGGTGGTCCGGCCGGTCAGCGCCACTCTCAAGGGCTGAGCGACGCCGCCGAGCTTGAGGCCATTGTGTTCGGCAAAGTCGCGCATCGCGGCTTCGGTGCTTTCCGCGCTCCATGGATTCACGCTGTCCAGTGCCACGCGCAATTTGCCGATCAACTGTCGGGTTTCCGTCGTCAGCACGGCCGCTGCCTTCGGCTCCATCTGCAGCGGACGATCCGCGAAAATGAATTTCGCGCTGTCGATCAGCTCGACGATGGTCTTTGCGCGTTCCTTCAAGCCCGGCATCGCCGCAAGCAACTGCGCGCGGGAGGTGTCGTTGAGCTTTGACGCAATCGCGGCACCGTCGGGAATAAACTGCAGCACGTCCTCGAAACTGCGCAGCAGGATTTTGTCATCTGATGTGCGGATGTAATGGCCGTTGAGATTTTCCAGCTTGGCAAAATCAAACCGCGCCGCCGAGCGTCCAATCGCAGGAAGGTCGAAGGCATCGATCATCTCTTGCGTGGAAAAAATTTCCTGATCGCCATGCGACCAGCCGAGCCGCACCAGATAGTTGCGCAGCGCTTCCGGCAGATAGCCCATCGCGCGGTAGGCCTCGACACCGAGTGCGCCGTGGCGTTTGGAAAGCTTCGATCCGTCCGGGCCGTGGATCAGCGGAATGTGCGACATCACCGGAACGCTCCAGCCCAGCGCGTCGTAGATTTGCTTCTGGCGCGCGGCATTGATGAGATGATCGTCGCCGCGAATGACGTGCGTGATGCCCATATCGTGATCGTCCACCACGACGGCCAGCATGTAGGTGGGATTGCCGTCGGAGCGTAACAGAACCAAATCGTCGAGGTTTTCGTTTTGCCAGACCACGCGGCCCTGAACTTGGTCTTCGATAACTGTCTCGCCCGTTGTCGGTGCCTTGAGGCGGATGGTCGGCTTTGCGCCCGCAGGCGCTTCCGATGGATCGCGGTCGCGCCATCGTCCGTCGTAACGCACGGCGCGGCTCTCGGCACGCGCAAGCTCGCGCATCTGCGTCAGTTCGTCGGCGGTGGCGTAGCAGCGATAGGCATTACCCGACGCGAGCAATTGTTCGGCGACTTCACGATGACGTGCTGCGCGCTGGAACTGGTAGACGGTTTGGCCGTCCCATTCGATGCCGAGCCACGTCAGGCCCTCAAGAATGGCGGCAATCGCGCCCTCGGTCGATCGCTCGCGGTCGGTGTCCTCGATCCGCAGCAGCATCTTGCCGCCGCGCTTCTTCGCGTAGAGCCAGTTGAACAAAGCGGTGCGTGCGCCGCCGATATGAAGGAAGCCGGTCGGCGAGGGTGCAAAGCGGGT
>JBBRGE010000201.1:0-4954 GCA_038241045.1 Hyphomicrobiales bacterium
TTGGCACGCTGAGCGATGTCACCGATCTGAAAAATTCCGAGGAGCGGATGCTGCACGATTCAGTGCATGACAATCTGACCGGCTTGCCGAACCGCCAATTGTTCATCGACCGTCTCTCCGCTGTCTCGGCGTTCTCAAAAACCACGCCCAATTTGCGCCCGACGATCATGGTGATCGATCTGGATCGCTTCAAGCAGGTCAACGATTCTGTCGGCATCGCGGTCGGCGATTCGATTCTGCTGACACTGGCGCGGCGGTTGGCGCGTATCTTGAAGCCACAGGATACGCTGGCACGCCTGTCCGGCGACCAGTTCGGTCTGATTCTGACATCTGAATACGAACCGGCGCGCATCACCGCCTTCGCCGAAACCATCCGCAAGACCATCCGCGCGCCGATTGCTTTTAACGGCCGCGAGATTTTCCTCACCGCTTCGATTGGCTTGGCGCTCAGCGATCCTCAAGTGCCGCTGACGGACGAGATCATCAAAGACGCTGAGCTGGCGATGTATCATTCCAAGCGCATCGGCGGCGACCGCATCGACGTCTACAAGCCTGCAATGCGCGCGCGCCGCACGGATCGGCTGGCGCTGGAATCCGAATTGCGCCGCGCCATCGAGCGCCAAGAAATCACAATTCTCTATCAGCCCATCGTGCGGCTGGAAGATCGCACCATTGCGGGCTTCGAGGCCTTGGCGCGCTGGGATCATCCAAAACTCGGCCGCATGTCGCCGATGGAATTCATTTCCATCGCCGAAGAAATTGGCCTGATCGTCGAACTCGGCCTGTTAGTGATGGACACCACGGCAAGACAACTCGCGCAATGGCAGCGCACTGTGCGTTCGCGCGAGCCTTTATTCGCCAGCGTCAACGTCTCGTCCCGGCAGTTGCTGCGCCACGACCTCATCCACGACGTGCGCAGCGTGCTGTCGCGTCATGCGGTTGCGCGCGGCTCGCTCAAGCTCGAACTCACCGAATCGCTTGTGATGGAAAATCCCGAACATGCCGCCCAGATGCTGCACCGGATCAAGGAACTCGGCACCGGATTGTCGCTCGACGATTTCGGCACCGGTCATTCGTCGTTGGCCTATTTGCAGCGCTTCCCGTTCGACACTATCAAGATCGACCAGTCGTTTGTGCGAACAACCAATCGCGGCGTGCGCCCGCTGCTGCTGAAATCCATCGTCTCAATGGCGCATGACCTGAACATGCAGGTCGTCGCCGAAGGCGCTGAAACCGATTCCGACGCAATCGAACTTTTTCAACTGGGTTGCGAATATGCGCAGGGCTTTGCCTTCGGCGAGCCGATGGACGCCGATGCAACGATGCGGCTATTGACTGGCGAGAAAGTGCCGCAGCCGCGCAACCGGCGGCAGAGTGCTCGCACATCGACCGTCGCGGCAACGCAGTCGTAGGCACACTGCATCAGGCGTGGCCGGCCTCGTTCGACAGCATACCGATGTCGATGCCGATCTTGTCCAGCGCGAGCAGATATTTTTCTTCGACATTGCGCCCAAAAATAAGATCCGGATCGGCGTCGCAATGCAGCCAGCCATTGTGCTGGATTTCGTTTTCAAGCTGGCCCGGTGCCCAGCCGGCATAACCCAGCGCGAGAATGGCCTGCTTCGGGCCGGTGCCGCTCGCAATCGCTTTCAGAATATCCAGCGTCGCGGTGAGGCAGATGCCGTCGTCGATCGGCAGCGTCGCGTCCTTGATGAAAAAGTCGCTGGAGTGAAGCACGAAGCCGCGCCCAGTCTCAACCGGACCGCCTTTCAAAACCTTCAGCCGCTCGGCTGCGTCCGGCAAAGTAATCTGATGATCCTTGTCGATGATGTTGAGCTGCACCAGCAGTTCGGAAAAATCAATGCTGCCAGCCGCGCGATTGACGACGATACCCATCGCGCCTTCGGAGGAGTGTGCGCAAAGATAAATCACCGACCGCGAAAACCGCTCATCGTCCATCACCGGCATTGCGATCAGCAGCCGCCCGTCGAGATAACCGTCGCCAGGCGCGCCACCGTGCCCGCTTGTGGAATCTTCGGCGCTTGGGGCCTTCTTGGGTTTTCTCACCATGAAATTCCTGTTCGCGTTCAACCCAATCCTGATATCGGCGTTTTTCACTGTCAATCAAGCTTCCAACTAATGGCCACAAAAGAGGCCGGATCACGCGCAATTCAGTGGTCCCCGATTACCTCGCTCTGCTAAGGATCCCGGATGATGATTGTTCCCATTCGTCTCGCAATCGGCCTGTCTAGCGCGTTGCTTCTCGCGGTATCCGCATCGGCGACGCACGCCGAGGATGCCTCGCCCTGGATTCGCGACTCGCATTCGGCCGTGCGACTGATCGCAGGTTCGCGCAGCGGTAACGCGTTTCTCGGCGGCATCGGTTTCGAGATTGAGCCGGGCTGGAAAACTTACTGGCGCACACCGGGTGATTCCGGCGTGCCGCCGCGTATCGATTTCCTCAAATCCGACAATGTCGAAAGCGTCACCATTCTTTGGCCTGCACCGGTGAAATTCCCGGACGGTTCCGGCGGCACCTCGCTGGGTTACAAAAGCGGCTTCGTATTGCCGCTGCGCATCGTGGCAAAAAATTCTGACAAGCCCGTGACGCTGCGCGCGGAGATCAACTACGCGGTTTGCGAAAAACTCTGCGTGCCGGTCGAAGCCAATGCCGAGTTGAAGTTTATCAGCGAGTCGAGCACCGAGGATAACAATATTTCCGTTGCGCTGGACGCTGTGCCGAAGCCCGCGAAGATCGGCGATCCGGGCAACCTCATCATCCGCGACGTGAAACGCGACGGTAAGATCGGCGTGCTTGTCGATGTCGTGGCCAAGGACGGCAAGGACGCTAATCTGTTTGCGGAGGGTCCGACGCCGGACTGGGCGCTTCCCGTGCCTAAACTCGTCAAGCATGAGCCCGGCGGCATTCAGCGCTTCGCGTTCGACCTCGACGGACTGCCGTCCGGTGTCTCGGTGGACAACGCGATGCTCAAACTCACATTGGCAGGCAGCAGCGGCGCCAGCGAATACAATGTCAATTTGAAATAGCGCGATTGCACGCCAAGTCGGCGATAGCGCGCGCCGCCATCCTCGTTTATGACACATCCATTATCAGGGAGAATACGATGACCATTAAAGTTGGCGATAAGCTGCCGGAAGCGAAATTCCGTGTGATGTCCGGCGACGGGCTGGAAGTCAAAACCACCGACGACATTTTCAAGGGCAAGAAGGTTGCGCTGTTCGCCGTTCCGGGCGCTTACACCGGCACTTGCCACAAAATGCACATGCCGAGCATTTTCCTCAATGCCTATGCGATCAAGGGCAAGGGCATCGACACCATTGCGGTGGTGTCCGTGAACGACGCGTTCGTCATGAATGCGTGGAAGCGCGATACCGATCAGCGCGATGAAGCCACTTTCCTCGCCGACGGCAACGCCGAATTCACCAAGGCGATCGGCATGGAATTGGACGCATCCGGAAACGGCCTCGGCACCCGCTCGCACCGCTATTCGATGCTGGTCGAAGATGGTGTCGTGAAGAAGTTGAACAAAGAAGCCAATCCCGGCAAGGTCGAAGTGTCCGGCGGCGACATTTTGCTCGGGCAGCTTTGATCTGTCTTTAGCCACAACACTCAAACAAAATGCCCGGCGTGATGCCGGGCATTTTCTTTTTCAGCTATCGGCTTTCTGAAAGACCATCGCGCGCCAACTGATCGGCGCGTTCGTTCTCGGCGTGACCGGCATGACCCTTGATCCAGTGCCAGCGCACTTCGTGCTGCTTGAGCGCGGCATCGAGACGCTGCCACAGATCGACATTCTTCACGGGCTTTTTGTCGGCGGTGCGCCAACCGTTCTTTTTCCAGTTGTGTATCCAGCTCGTGATGCCCTGACGGACATATTGGCTGTCGGTCGTAAGGTCCACCGATGTGGGTTTTTTCAACGCTTCGAGCGCAGAGATCGCCGCCATCAATTCCATGCGGTTGTTGGTGGTCGGATTTTCGCCGCCCTTCAGTTCTTTTTCGACTTCGCCGAAACGCAAGATCGCGCCCCAGCCGCCCGGACCTGGATTTCCCGAGCACGCGCCGTCGGTGAAAATCGTCACGCGGGGCAACTCGCTCACGCGGCGAACCCCGACTGATCGAGGCCGTAATCCTTGATGCTGTTCACGCCCTGATGAAATCGCAGCTTGCGGACATATTCCAGCGGGTCCTTCGGCTTCACCAGCGCGCCCGGTGGAACGTTCAGCCAATCCACCAAGCGCGTCAGCAGGAAACGAATTGAAGCGCCGCGCGCCAGCAATGGAAGCGATTCCTGCTCGGCGGCCGATAGTTTCCGCTCGCGCGTGTAAGCGTTCAGGAAAGCGCGCGCCTTGGTGACGTTGAACGAATGATCGATCTCGAAACACCATGCGTTGAGACAGATCGCAACATCGTAAGCCAGCGCATCGTTGCAGGCGAAATAGAAATCGATCAGTCCGGATAACTTGTCGCCGAGAAAAAGCACGTTATCCGGAAATGCGTCCGCGTGGATAACGCCTTGCGGCAACGATGTCGGCCATGATTTTTCAAGATGGTCGAGTTCAGCGCTGAGCAGATCGCGCAAGCCATGCTGAACGCTGTCGGCGCGCGACGATGCCTGATCGAACAGCGGACGCCAGCCCGACACCGACAACGCGTTCGGACGCGTCATCGAAAAATCCGCACCGGCCAAATGCATTTTTGCAAGCGCCTGGCCGATGGCGGCACAATGGGCGGCGTTCGGCTTGCGCGGCCATACGCCTTCCAGAAAATCAATAATTGCTGCGGGGCGGCCGGCGAGCGTGCCCAGTGCTTCGCCGCTTGCGTTGGCGACGGGCTGGGGGCAAGTGATTCCGTGCTTTGCCAGATGCGCCATTAGGCCCAAGAAGAACGGCAGATCTTTGACCGCAACACGCTTTTCATACAGCGTCAGGAAAT
>JBBRGE010000202.1:0-4929 GCA_038241045.1 Hyphomicrobiales bacterium
GGAGCAGGTCTATCACTGGCACCGCGAAGGTTTCGACCTGCCGCAGGGTTGCGAATTGCTGGCGGAGGGCGACGATTTTCCGGTGCAGGCCTATCGCACCGGGCGCAGCTTCGGCATTCAATTTCATCCTGATCTCACGCAAGCCATGCTGCACCGGTGGACCACGCGCGGGCATGAGCGTCTTGTGCTGCCTGGCGCGCGCAGCCGCGCCGAACATTTCACCGGTCGCTTGATTCACGACCAGTCCGAACGCCGATGGCTCTCGACGTTTCTGGACGGCTGGCTGCATCGCCCATTGCCGCCTGCCTTGCCTGCGGCTTCGTCCGATGACATCGTGTCCGCTGCCGCCGAATAGGCGCGAGAGGCGAGATGGACCGGGACGGATTTGCGCAATTGCTGCATGAGTTCACGCTGTCCGCCGAATCCGGCGACGGGGCACGCTTCGCGCGACACTTCACTGACGACGCCATCTATTACGATTACATCTACGGTCCGCACAAAGGCCGCGCCGAGATCGCGCATATGATGGAGCAGATGTTCCACCGCGACGCGGACGAGTATCGCTGGGAAATGTTCGATCCTCTATTCGAGAACGGCATGGGCTATGCGTGGTCGCTGTCGAGTTTTCGCTCGCGCGTTCCGCAATTCGAAGGCCAGCGCGTCGTCATCGACGGCATGAGCCGCTTTCTCATTCGCGGCGGGCTGATCAGCGAATATCGCGAATCCGTCAATGGCGGCGTTGCGATGGCGCAGCTCGGTGTCGAGCCAGCACGCATGTCGAAGGTGTTTTTGCGCTGGAGCGGCTGGCTGAAAGAACGACCCGAAACGGTTGAGTATCTTGCGCGATCGCGGCCTGCAAAAGTGCCGGGCAAATAGCGCGGCTGAAACGATCGCCAGAACGGATCGCCAAGATCTGCGGCGCAACAGGGGAAAACGTCATGAGCTACAAAGACATTCTCTACGCAGTGGAGCAACGTATTGCGACGATCACGCTGAATCGGCCCGGCCGTCTTAATGCATGGACGCCGATGATGGAGCAGGAGGTTCGCACGGCGATGCAGGCGGCTGCGAAGGACGACGGCGTGCGCGTGATTGTGTTGACGGGTGCGGGTCGTGGTTTTTGCGCGGGCGCGGACATGGACGCGTTGAAGGACCTCGATCCCGACGACATCAAGAGCAATCGCTGGATGGCACCATTCGACATGGACCGCCGCCCGGATTGGCAGGCGCGCTATTCCTACTATCCGGCGATTCCAAAGCCCATTATTGCGATGCTCAATGGCGCAACCGCCGGCAGCGGCCTCGTGCATGCGCTTTATTGCGACATTCGCTTTGCGGCCGATACGGCGGTCTTCACCACGGCGTTTTCCCGGCGTGGATTGATTGCCGAACACGGAATCAGCTGGATGTTGCCGCTTATCGTCGGTCACGCCAATGCGCTTGATCTTTTGATGTCAGCGCGGCGCGTCGAGGCCAATGAGGCGCTGCGCATGGGCCTCGTCAATCGCCTCGCGCCCGCGGATAAACTGCGCGACGAAACGATGGCCTATGCGCGTGACCTCGCCGACTTCGTGTCACCGCGTTCGATCGGCGTCATCAAGCGACAACTTTATGACGTGCCGTTCCAAGGCCTATCGGAGGCGACGATCGACGCAAACCGCGAAATGTCTGCTGCATTTCGCGGCGACGATTTCCGCGAGGGCGTCGCGAGTTTTGTCGAGAAGCGCGCGCCGCTCTTCACCGGCACGTAACCCTTGCGCGCCTACGTCTTCGCCGTCGTCACGATGTCGATTTCGTGCGTCAGCGTTCGATGCACCGGGCATTTGTCGGCGATCACCATCAGCGACTTGCGCTGTTCGTCGTCCAGATTGCCCTCGATCGTAATCTCGCGCGTGATCTGGCTTATCATGCCGTCCTTCGTTTCGCAGGAATCGCAATCCTTGGCATAAATTTGGCCGTGCTTGAGTTTGACCGTCACACGGTCGAGCGGAAGTTTCTTGCGCTCCGCATACATCCGCATCGTCATCGACGTGCAGGCCCCCAATCCGGCGAGCAGCAGGTCGTAAGGACCAGGGCCTGAGTCGAGGCCGCCGACCGACACCGGCTCGTCTGCGATCAAGCGATGCGGGCCGACCGACACCACCTGCTGAAAAACGCCCTGCCGGGTTTCCATCACGACAACGCCATCGGTCATGTCCGGCGCGTCGATCTCGGGCGGCATGTCCAGATAGCGCGTTGCCCAGGTCGCGATCATGTCGGCGACGAACACTGCGTCGCGCTTCTGTGTCAGAAGATGATCCGCGCCCGCCAGCGAGATGAAGTTCTTGGGGTGTTTGGCGGCGACAAAAATGCGCGTGGCATTGTCGATGCCGACATGGTCGTCGGTTGGTGAGTGGAAAATCATCAGCGGTTTGTGAAGTTGCTTTACCGCGTCGGTCAGATTGTGTTCGGCAATGTCGTCGAGAAACTCGCGCGTCACCGTGAACGGCCGTCCCGCCAGCGACACTTCGACTTTGCCTTTTTGACGGATGGCGTCGAGGGCTTCCATGAACAGGTTCGTGACGTGGGCGGGATCGGACGGCGCTGCGATGGTCGCGATGCATTTCGCTTCCGGAATTTTTGCCGCCGCCGCCAGAATAGCCGCACCGCCGAGGCTGTGTCCGATCAGGATCGAAGGCGCCTTGCGCGTTTTGCGCAAATGATCCGCCGCCAGCACCAAGTCTGAAATGTTCGAGGAGAATGTGGTGTTGGCGAATTCGCCTTCGCTGGCACCGATACCGGTGAAATCGAAACGCAACGTGGCGACATCGCGTCTGGCCAATTCGTCGGCGATGCGCCGCGCCCCGAGCGCGTCCTTGCCGCAGGTGAAACAATGCGCCAGCAGGGCAATTGCAATGGGTGCGCCGTTCGGCAGATCGAGCGAGGCGGCGAGCATTTGCCCGTCGCTGCCTGGAAACTGGAATCGTTCGGTGGGCATGGTGGCTCCTCGCCTCAAAGCTGTTGCGAACACTACGCTGCGGCGGAGCGCAGCGTTACGCGCTAACTTGGACAGCCTAGTGCATCGGCGGTTGCGATGGAAAACTAAGGAGCGGTGTTGGGATAAGCTGGGACGTCCCGGATGTTGGTGGAGCCAGGCGGGATCGAACCGCCGACCTCGTCATTGCGAACGACGCGCTCTCCCAGCTGAGCTATGGCCCCTTCACCGGCGGGCTGGACAACCCGTCCGCGAATGCGGTCATTTACAATCCATGGGAAACGCAAGTCAAGAACGGCTGAAATTCCCGATTTGGGCACGGTTTGCCCGCAACCTCTCTTGTTTGCAAAGCGGCAAACCGATATCTAGCTGGAACTTTCCTCTCGCGGATCATAAATCGCCATGCTCGCTGTTATCGGTGTCATCGAAGTTATTCTTCAGCTGTATGTGTGGTTATTGATCGCCTCGGCGATCCTGTCATGGCTGATCGCCTTCAATGTGGTGAACACCCGCAACCA
Organism: Hyphomicrobiales bacterium; assembly: GCA_038241045.1. Classification (GTDB taxonomy): domain Bacteria; phylum Pseudomonadota; class Alphaproteobacteria; order Rhizobiales; family Xanthobacteraceae; genus Afipia. The sequence continues at coordinate 3,493 of JBBRGE010000202.1, forward strand.
GTTCGTCGCAGCCGTTGCGGAATTTCTCTACAAGATCACCGAACCCGTGTTGGCACCGATCCGCAACCGGATGCCGAATTTCGGCGGTCTCGATATTTCGCCGATCATTGTCATCCTCATTATTTATTTTATTCAACTCGTGATCGCGATCTACATCAAGCCGAACGTTTTTTGACCGCACGTATTGCGTGAGCGACAGTCGAAAGACGGCTAGCGAATGACCGCAACCATCATCGACGGAAGAATCATCGCGGCGGATTTGCGCAAGCGTGTCGCGGACGAAGTCGCGCGCGTCAAGCGCGAGCACAATCTGACGCCGGGTTTGGCCGTGGTGCTGGTCGGTCACGATCCGGCATCCGAGGTCTATGTCCGCACCAAAGCGAAGCAGACCGAAGCCGCCGGCATGGCGTCGTTCGAGCATAAATTGCCTGCCGATACGCCGCTGAGCGATCTGCTGTCGGTGATCGCGCGGCTGAATTCCGATCCGACCGTTCACGGCATTCTGGTGCAACTGCCGCTGCCACAGGGTCTCGATTCGCAAAAGGTCATCGACGCCATCGATCCGGCGAAAGATGTCGATGGTTTGAATCCGGTCAATGCCGGACGCCTTGCGACGGGCTTGCCGGCGCTGACGCCGTGCACGCCGCTGGGTTGCATCATTCTTGCCAAGACCGTTCACGCGTCGCTGGAAGGCATGAACGCCGTCATCATCGGACGATCCAATCTGGTCGGGCGTCCATTGGTGCAACTGCTGCTGAATGAGAACGCCACGGTGACAATCGCGCATTCGCGCACGCGCGACCTCGCAGGCGTTTGCCGTCAGGCGGATGTGCTGCTCGCCGCCGTCGGCAAACCCGAAATGGTCAAGGCCGATTGGATCAAGCCGGGCGCAACCGTGATCGATGTCGGCATAAACCGAATACCAAGTGCCGACGGCAAGGGCCGTCTGGTCGGCGATGTGGATTATCAGGCAGCGCTGAATGTTGCCGGCGCGATCACGCCGGTGCCGGGCGGTGTCGGGCAAATGACGGTGGCGTGTCTCTTGGTGAACACGCTGCGCGCCGCATGCGCGATCACAGGCATTGCAGCGCCGAGCGTCTGATTACTGCGCAGTATTCTGCAACAGCCGTCCGTAAAACCGGATCATGTCGGCGTAGTTCGCAATGCTTAAGCGTTCGTTGGTGCCGTGAAAGCGCTTGAGATCCTCAGTGTTTGCGCGCACCGGCGTGAAGCGAAAGATGGTGTCGGTCACGTCAATGTAATTCCGCGAGTCGGTTGCCGCCACCATCAATCCGGGCGCGACCAACACATCGGGAAACGTCTCGCGAATGGTGCGATTCAAGGCCCGATAGGACTCGTTGTCGATCTTCGAGACCGGCGGCGGGTTGGTATTGCCGTCATGCGGCGTCACTATAATCTTGTCGTTGCCAACCGCGT
>JBBRGE010000203.1:0-4899 GCA_038241045.1 Hyphomicrobiales bacterium
CGCGATGAAAAAATGCTACGATCTCGGCGGCAAAGAGTGTGTGATCCGGGCTTGGGCTTGCGACGCCAAGGGTTAGTTCAAAAGTTGATTCAAGGGTTGGTTTCATTTGCTGACGATCAACGTCGCGTCAATATGCTCAGTCGACCGTAGGCTCCCGAGCGATGACTATTGTCCTCGACATACCCCGCGCCGAGCGTCCATTCGAATTCGCCGGTCTTGAAAGATGTGACATGCGCGCCAAACCGGTATTGGCGATAAACATCATCGCCTGATGCTTCGATTTCCGGTCCGGTCCAGAAACGGTCCATCAACCGCCAGCCGGCCGCCCCGCGAACGCCGACGCTGCTGCCGATCGTGGAGCCGGATATCGACGAGGCAAGCATCATCGTCTGCGTCGGCTGCCACCACATATCCGCACTGACTCGCAATCCGGCGCGGTTGCCGCGCAGACTGTTTGAAAGATCGTCAGGCGCGAGCCGATGGTTTTGCAGATCGAGACCGGCAAACATTTTGATTTCGAGATCGCCGCGCTTGATCCGCCAGCCGGGCATGATGGCTGCGAGCAGGCTGGTGCCGCGAATATCGGTTGACCCGGAGAGGTATCGATAGCTGCCTTCGGCCAGCAAAATCTTCAGCGTAAAGCCGTCGCTGTTGAGGCCGTTCGGCGCCCATTGCGCGCCGCCGTAAAAGGTGCCGCCATTGCGCCAGAGATCGAATCCGCTGAAGTAAAGGAAATTTTCCGGAGGGACACCGGCCCCAAAGTTGTTCGCCGATGGAATATCGCCGAGCAGCGGATCGGCAATAGCTCTCGAGTAACCGCAGGCCATGAGAATAGCCGCAGCGACGCACAACGCACGCGCCAAATCAACACAACGCATGGAGCCCCCAAGCCCCGTACAAATGCTTACGCAAAAATACGTATGTGATTAGAGCGTCGGGTGGCAGTGTCGTCTAGCGGGCAGACGAGAACGCGCCGTAAACGCAGCAAAAAATTTCAAGCGCGTAAATTGGGTCAAGAAAAAGTATCGTTCTAGAACTGAGGCGCAACGAGATTGCGGATTGTCACGCCTTCGCGGTCTTCAATGATGTCGGCGATGAATTTGCGATGGCAGTCCTTGTGGTCGCGCTCGTAGCAAAGGATGCAGACCGGGCCCGCCTTCATTACCAGCGACGCCAGTTCGTTCATCTCGTCGTTCGCCTGCTGTGTTTTGAGATGAGCGTTGTAGATTTTCGTCAATGCTTTCATATCGCCGATGCGTGCAGCCTCGCGGCCATTTTTCGGCGTGCCGAGGCCGCGCAGATGCAGATAGGAAATACCGCGCTCGTCAAGTCCGGCTGCAAGCTGCGACTTTGAGAATCCCGGACGGCGAGAGGAAGCGATAGCCCTTACATCGACCAGCAGTTTCACGCCCGCGCGCTCAAGTTCGTCGAGTACAGCATGAGACGGCGTTTGCTCATAGCCAATCGTGAAAAGTTTTTTCGGTCTCGCCATGTGAGCCTAGATAATCACTTCACGCGCTCGATCAATTCCATCGCGCCCGCAGGTGCGCGGATTTTCCCCTCATGGATCACGTAGGCGAAAACGTCGCGTGGTTGCTTTGTGGCCGGCGTTTTGTCGGCGCGCGCGAGGTCCTTCGGTTCGCCTCCGTTGGCCCAGGTCTTGAAACGCTCCGCCCATTCATCGAGCGCCTTTGGCGGGTAGGCGGTCTTTACCGTGTCCTTGCCGGTTTGCAGTCGCGCATAAACGAAATCGCCGGTGATGTCGGCGATCGCGGGATACTTCCCGTGATCGGCATAGACCACGGGAATTTCGAATTTGCGCATGAGCGCGATAAACGAGGGGACGCTAAAGCTTTCATGACGCACTTCGACGACATGGCGCAACGCGCGGCCTTCCAGCTTGCGCGGAAGCAGCTCCAGAAATTTCCCGAAATCTGTTTCGTCGAATTTCTTGGTCGGCGCGAATTGCCACAGCACTGGGCCGAGCGCGTCGCGCAATTCAAGTACGCCAGAGTCGTAGAAGCGTTTGATGGAATCGCCTGCTTCCGCGAGTACCCGCCGGTTGGTGGCAAATCGTGGTCCCTTTACCGAAAACACGAAACCGTCTGGCACTTCAGACCGCCATTTTCGGAAGCTCTCGGGCTTTTGCGATCCGTAATACGTGCCGTTGATCTCGATCGAGGTGAGTTTCGAGGCGGCATAGTTGAGCTCTTTCGCCTGCGTCAGCTTTGCCGGATAGAACACACCGCGCCACGGCGGGAACGTCCAGCCGCCGACGCCGAGATGGATTTTGCCTGATTTGCTCGCCATCGATATTTTCCAGCCCCTTGCAAAGCGATTTGACCGTCCCCATCTAGTTATGCAACGGCGATGTCGCAGCCCCCGCTCCATCGCCGGGACGGCCACGAGAAGATACCTTGAGAGACGAATAGGCGCCGGATGTACGCGCTGAACGAAATCTCTCAACGGATCCCTCCGTGGCCGTTGGCATGTTTGGGTCGAACTCTTTGGTTTTCCACCCGATTTCCGCCTTTTTCGGTCCCATATCGGCGCCTTGGCATTGCGTGGCACGCCGGATATACGCTGCGCCATGACCGAACCCCCAGCGGCAACCCCGGCGCGGCAACTCTGCGTGGTGGTGCCTACCTTCAACGAACGCGACAATGTGCCCAAGCTTTTCGCCAAGCTTGAAGCCGCGCTTTCTGGTTTGGCGTGGGAAGTCATTTTCGTCGACGACAATTCGCCGGACGGGACTTGGGACGTCGTGCGGCAACTCGCGCAGACCGATCCACGCGCTCGCTGCATCCGCCGCATCGGGCGGCGCGGACTCTCGGGCGCATGCATCGAAGGCATTCTCGCGTCGAGCGCGCCTTATGTGGCGGTGATGGACGCGGACCTGCAGCATGACGAGACGCAATTGCCGAAGATGCTTGGGCTGCTCACGAGCGGCGAGGTCGAACTCGTCGTTGGCAGCCGCTACGTGAGCGGCGGCAGCGCCGACAGTTTTGGCGCGGCGCGTCTTGGCGGCAGCGTGTTCGCGACCAAAATCGCGACCAAACTGCTGCATGTGAATGTCGCCGATCCGATGAGCGGCTTCTTTATGATTCGTCGCGATCGGTTCGAACAACTGGCGCCGTCGCTTTCGGTGCAGGGTTTCAAGATTCTCCTCGATATCGTGGCGACCGCAGGCGGAAAGTTGCGCGTGATCGAAGTGCCGTATTCATTCGGCACGCGGCTGCACGGCGAGAGCAAGCTCGACTCGATGGTGGTGCTTGATTTTCTCGGTCTTGTGCTGGCAAAAATGACGCACGATCTGGTGTCGCTGCGCTTCCTGCTGTTCGCGCTGGTCGGCACCGTCGGGCTTCTGGTGCATCTGGTGACGCTTTATATTTCACTGGAACGATTCAACATTGAGTTCGCCGAGGCGCAGGCAATTGCCGCATTCGTTGCGATGACCGGTAATTTCTTTCTCAACAACCGCCTGACCTACCGCGATCAGCGGCTGAAAGGCTTCGGCATCGTGCGCGGTCTGCTGTTGTTTTATCTCGTCTGCGGCGTCGGTCTCCTTGCCAATGTCGGCGTGGCGTTTTCGGTTTACGATCAGGAGCCGATCTGGTGGCTGGCCGGTGCGGCCGGTGCGCTGATGGGCGTTGTCTGGAACTATGCCGTCTCCAGCCTGTTCGTCTGGCGCGCAAAATGACAGCCGACGATTCCAAACTGGCCCGCGGCGCGGCAATCGCCGTTGCGGCACTTGTGGTGCTGCGTCTGGCGGTCGCCGCGTTCACGCCGCTGACATTCGACGAAGCTTATTATTGGACATGGTCGAAGCATCTTGCCGGTGGTTACTACGATCACCCGCCGATGGTGGCGGTGATCATTCGCCTCGGCACCATGATCGCAGGCGACTCGGAATTCGGCGTTCGCATCGTATCGATCCTTCTCGGACTGCCGATGAGTTGGGCGGTCTATCGCGCCGCCAAAATCCTGTTCGGCAGCGTCAGGATCGCGGCGAGCGCTGCGATTTTTCTCAACGTCACGCTGATGGCCGCCGTCGGAACCGTGATCGTCACGCCGGATGCGCCATTGATGGTGGCGTCGAGTTTCGTTCTGTTCTTTCTCGCCAAAGTCTACGAGACCGGAAAAGGCCCGTGGTGGCTCGCGGTCGGTGCGGCGGTGGGCTGCGCGCTGCTGTCGAAATACACAGCCATGTTCTTCGGTGCGGCGATCTTATTGTGGCTCATCATTGTGCCGGGTTTGCGGCGCTGGCTCACAACGCCATGGCCGTATCTCGGTGGCATCGTCGCGTTTTGTGTCTTCTCGCCCGTGATCCTGTGGAATGCCGATCATCAATGGGTGTCTTTCATCAAGCAGCTCGGACGCGCGCGCGTTGAGGGCGTCACGCTGAAATATCTCGGCGAGATGATTCCGACGCAGGCGGGATTTGTGACGCCGCTGGTTTTCATTCTTGGAATTTTCGGCCTCTCTGCGCTGGCGCGGCGCGGCGCCCTTAGCGATGCGGCGCGCGGGCTCATCAATGTCAGCTTCTGGGTCATCGTGCTTTATTTCTTCTGGCATGCGTTGCACGCCCGCGTCGAGGCCAACTGGCTGGGTCCGGTCTATCCCGCATTTGTCATCGCAGCTGCCTACGCGGCATGGGGTGTGTCATGGAGCGATCTCACTCAGCGCACGGTAGATTTTTCCCGCCGCTGGGCGCTGCCTTCAGGCGTTTTGATTTTCCTTGTGCTCATCGTCCAAGCCAACACCGGTGTCTTCACCGGCTATCGGCGTGACGCCAGCGTGCGTAGCGTCGGTGTCGGCTGGACGAAACTGGCGCAGGATATCGAGGCTTTGCGCAAACTCAGCGGCGCGACATGTGTTCTCGGTCAGGACTACGGCTCG
>JBBRGE010000204.1:0-4879 GCA_038241045.1 Hyphomicrobiales bacterium
GTGCGAATCGGAAGGACGCATTGAATTTCAGAACAGCCCTGTTTCGGCACAACAATGCCGCCCAAGTTCCTCTTGAAATTCAATACGAGGTTTCCGATTCGGCACTGGTAGGAGTACCTACCAGTGCCACCCAACGAAGAACTCTTTGTGAAGATTTTGGAGCCTAAAATGGAATCGATTGTTCAATCTGAAAATAATGCGCGACCGCTTTTTGACCCGCCGCTGGTGAAACGAGCGATAATAGATTCGTTCATCAAACTCAGCCCGCGTGTTCAAATTCGTAACCCCGTGATGTTCACAGTATTCATCGGCAGCATCTTGACATCATTGCTGCTGGTCCAGGCGTTGGTGGGCAAAGGAGAAGCGCCGTGGGGCTTCATTCTCGCGGTCTCTCTGTGGCTCTGGTTCACTGTACTGTTCGCCAATTTCGCCGAAGCCATGGCGGAAGGCCGAGGCAAAGCGCAAGCCGACACGCTGCGAAAAGCGCGTCAAGACACTCAAGCGAAGAAGCTGAAGGAGGCCAAACGAGGTTCACCGTTCGAAAATGTTTCCTCAGCGGCATTACGCAAAGGCGACGTCGTGATTTGTGAAGCGGGCGATGCGATCCCCGGCGATGGCGAAGTGATTGAAGGAGTTGCCTCCGTCAATGAAAGCGCCATCACCGGCGAAAGCGCGCCCGTCATTCGCGAAAGCGGCGGCGACCGCAGCGCAGTGACCGGAGGCACGCAGGTGCTTTCCGATTGGCTGATCATCCGCATCAGCACCAATCCCGGCGAAAGTTTTTTGGATCGCATGATCGGATTGGTCGAAGGCGCCAAGCGCCAGAAGACGCCCAACGAGCTCGCGTTGAACATCCTGTTGGCCTCGCTGACGATCATCTTCTTGATGGTCTGCGTCACATTGCTGCCGTACTCGTTGTACAGCGTCACGGCGGCGGGAAGCGGACAGGTTATTTCGATCACGGTGCTCGTCGCGCTCTTTGTCTGCCTGGCGCCCACCACGATCGGTGCGTTGCTTTCGGCAATCGGCATCGCAGGCATGGATCGCTTGATTCAGGCCAACGTCATCGCGACGTCCGGTCGCGCGGTCGAAGCCGCCGGCGACGTTGACGTGCTGCTGCTCGATAAGACGGGCACGATCACCCTCGGCAATCGCCAAGCGGTAGCGTTTATTCCGGCGGACGGCGTCCCAATCGAAGTGCTCGCTGACGCGTGTCAGTTGTCCTCCTTGCCCGACGAAACGCCGGAAGGCCGAAGCGTCGTTGTGTTGGCCAAAGACAAGTACGGTCTGCGCGGGCGCGACATCACGCAAATGGGCGCGACCTTCATTCCATTCACGGCGCAGACGCGCATGAGCGGCGTGGATTTGCCGGGCCGCGCGATTCGCAAAGGTTCCGCAGACGCGATCGAACAATACGTGAAGGAACTCGGCGGTTCATTTCCAACGACGCTGCGCACGGCGGTGGACGGGATTTCGAAACAGGGCGGCACGCCGCTTGTTGTTGCAGAAGGTTCGAAAGCGCTGGGCGTGATCCAGCTTAAGGACATTGTCAAAGGAGGCATCAAAGAACGCTTCGCCGAATTGCGCCGCATGGGCATCAAAACGGTGATGATCACCGGCGACAATCCGCTGACCGCTGCGGCGATCGCGGCAGAAGCCGGCGTGGACGACTTCCTCGCTCAAGCGACCCCCGAAGCCAAGCTCAAGCTGATTCGCGATTACCAGACCGGCGGACGCCTGGTCGCCATGACCGGCGACGGGACGAACGACGCGCCGGCACTGGCTCAAGCCGATGTGGCAGTGGCAATGAACTCGGGAACGCAGGCGGCGAAGGAAGCCGGAAACATGGTCGATCTCGATTCCAATCCGACGAAGCTGATTGAAATCGTGATGATCGGAAAACAGTTGCTGATGACACGCGGAAGCTTGACCACGTTCAGTATTGCCAACGACGTGGCCAAATACTTCGCCATCATCCCCGCAGCCTTCGCGACCACATACCCGGTCTTGAACACGCTGAACGTCATGCATCTGGCCACTCCGGCGAGCGCGATTATGTCGGCGGTGATCTTCAACGCAATCGTGATCGTATTCCTGATCCCGCTGGCGCTGCGCGGCGTGAAATATCGCGCCGTCGAAGCCGGAACGCTGCTGCGCGACAACCTGTTGATTTACGGAGTAGGCGGACTGATCGTTCCGTTCATCGGCATCAAAGCCATCGACATGTTGCTGGTGGCATTGCATCTAACCTAATCGAATCGCAGGGTGTCGGGTGTGCCGGGTGGCCCGCTCCATCGGAGCGGGTCGCGAAGTGACAAGAAATCCCGCCCTGGTCGCACGAACTCACTGAAGACGTGAGACCAGGGAGGGATTTCTTGTGCCTCCGGCAACCAGCTCGGTGGGTTAGTCCACCCGACCTCGAACCATCCCGGAAGGGATGGCAGCCATTGGCCGGTGGTTGAGGTCGAAGGCCGACACCACCGGATGACGTCCCGGACGAAAACCGCATCCCCGAATGCAGGACATCACAAACAGGAGATTTCAATCATGTTCAAAACCGCTCTAAAAGAACTCATTCCGGCCATGTTGACGCTGCTCGTCATGACCGTCGTAACCGGTTTCATTTACCCGGCGCTGGTGACGGTCGCGGCGCAGGCCATCTTCCCGCGCCAGGCAAATGGCAGCATGATCAAATCCGGCGACACGATTGTCGGGTCGGAATTGATCGGCCAGCAATTCTCAGATCCCAAATACTTCTGGGGACGGTTATCAGCGACGAGCGTGACCGGCGGATCGGCATTGCTGGCATATAACGCGGCCCAATCGTCCGGTTCGAATCTCGGGCCGACGAACCCCGCGTTGATTCAAGCCGTCAAAGATCGCATAGCCGCGCTGCAAACGGCCGATCCCACCAATAAAACCGCGGTCCCGGTGGATCTAGTGACCTCCTGCGCCAGCGGCTTGGATCCGCACATCACGCCCGCGGCTGCGGAATATCAGCTCAAGCGTGTGGCGAAAATCCGCGCCTTGCCTGAAGATGTTGTGCGCGCGGAAATTCAGAAATGCACCGAAACGCGCTTTCTGGGCGTTTTGGGCGAGACGTGCGTGAATGTGCTGAAGTTGAATTTGGCACTCGACGCCGCGAAGAGCGTCAGTGTTCAGACGGCTGGCAAGTAATCGGGGCTCCGGATCGAATGACAACCAACGGTTTCGAACGTCCCGATCCCGATGCGCTCCTCGCCCGGGTCAAGGCCGAAGAAGCACAGCAGAAGCGCGGGCGCCTCAAGATATTTTTCGGCGCCTGCGCCGGCGTCGGAAAAACGTACGCGATGCTCGAAGCGGCGCGTGCTCGTAAGGCCGAAGGAGTCGATGTCGTCATCGGCATTGTCGAAACGCACAAACGCCAGGAAACGGAAGCGATGGTCGCCGGGCTCGACGCACTGCCGCCGCGCTGGATTGAATATAAAAATTCGAAGCTCCGCGAGTTCGATCTGCCGGGCGCCTTGAAGCGGCATCCCGCAATCATTCTTGTGGATGAACTCGCCCACACCAACGCGCCGGGATGTGAACATGCCAAACGCCACGAGGACGTTGCCGAACTGCTCGACGCCGGCATCGATGTGTACACGGCGCTGAACGTTCAGCACATCGAAAGCCTCAACGACGTCGTGGCGCGAATCACCGGGATTCAAGTGCGCGAGACCGTTCCGGATTCGGTTGTGGAGACAGCCGACGAAATCGAACTCATCGACTTGCCGCCAGACGACCTGCTCATTCGTTTGAAAGAAGGCAAAGTCTACATGAGTGAACAGGCCGGCCGGGCCGCTCAGAACTTTTTCAGAAAAGGAAATTTGGCGGCGCTGCGCGAACTGGCGCTGCGCCGCACGGCCGACCGCGTCAACCGGCAGGTGCAATCGTACAAGCGCGAGAACTCCATCGGCGGCGTGTGGGCAACGACGGAGCGTATTCTGGTGTGCGTCGGACCAGGGCCGTTTTCCGGACGACTCGTGCGTGCGGCGCGGCGCATGGCGGCAGGATTGCAGGCACCCTGGATCGCCGTCTATGCCGAGACGCCCGTGCTGGCCGCGCTCCCCGAACAAGATCGCGAGCTGGCCAAGCAGCACCTCCATCTGGCGGAACAACTCGGAGCCGAAACAGCCACGCTCTCCGGACATAACGTCGTCGACATGCTGACCGCGTTCGCGCATGAACACAACATCACCAAGCTGATCATCGGCAAGCCCGCCCAGCCGCGCTGGCGTGAAAAACTGTTTGGTTCAGTGGTCGAAGAACTGATTCGCAAGAGCGGGGATACCGATGTTTACGTGATCAAAGGTGAACAGGAAGGTGACGAACGCACCCGCGTGCCCATGCAGATGCCGGCCGCAGAGAACTGGCGGCCTTTCGGACTGGCGATGCTCGTGACCATCGCCTGCACGGGCGTGTGTTGGGGCATGTTTAAGTATTTTCCATTGACCAATCTGATCATGATTTATCTCGTGGGCGTGATCGTTTCTGCGGTCCGTTTCGGGCGCGGGCCGGCGATTATGTGCGCTATGTTGAGCGTCGCGGCATTCGACTTTTATTTCGTTCCGCCATACTACACATTCGCGGTATCCGACTCTCAATACGTCGTGACCTTCGCAGTCATGTTGATCGTCGCCATCGTCATCGGTTCCATGACGGCGCGCATTCAGGCACAGGCGAAATCGGCGTTCATGCGCGAACGACGCACGTCGGCGCAGTACGAAATGAGCCGCGATCTCTCCACCGCCCGCGGTCCCGCGCGCGTTTTGGATGTGATCGTCAGGCATCTGGCCTTGCTCTTTGAAAGTGAAGTGGTCGGATTGTTGCCGGGCACGGGCGGCAAATTGGAAGT
>JBBRGE010000205.1:0-4875 GCA_038241045.1 Hyphomicrobiales bacterium
AGTGCGCGCTAGGTGTGTGAGCTGCACGACGATGGGGTGAACGATGATCCGCGGGTTTTTTCGATTGATCGGTCTGATCTTGATGGTTCTGGCGTTTCTGTCGCTGGTATACGACGGCGCGCGAACCATTGCGGATCAGACTTTGCGGCTGACACGGCTAGGCGAGCTGTGGAACGACATCAATCAGGCGAGCCAGCAATCATTCCAGAGCGCGGTCGAGGGTCTTTCGCCGTTTTTGTGGAATAGCGTTGCCAAGGCGGTCCTTAACCAGCCGGCCTGGGCGGTTTTAGGGATTATCGGAATTTTGCTGCTGCTGTTGTTCCGGCCGGGAAAGCCGCTGATCGGCTATTCGCGGCATTGAAGCAAAGTGGCTCAGTCAAATTTCAAGGCGAACTGACGGATATATGATGACGCTTCCGCCCGTAACGCCCTGACGCCGTTTGCGTAAAGACCTATATGCTTCACGATATCTAGAGTGAGCGATCCAACACAGGAGTGAACCATGTTGTTCTCGCGCAAGTCTGCCGAAGTCCCGAGTGCTGCGAATGCTCTGCCGGGCCGCGCCACGCCGCTGACCACGGCCAAGACCCATTTCGTCAATGGCCATGCGCTGAAGGCGCCCTATCCGGAAGGACTGGAGAGCGCAGTCTTCGGTCTGGGATGTTTCTGGGGCGCCGAGCGCAAATTCTGGGAATTGGGCGATGGCGTCTACGTCACGGCGGTCGGCTATGCGGGCGGCTCGACGCCGAACCCGACATACGAGGAAACCTGTTCGGGCCGAACCGGCCACACCGAAGTGGTGCTGGTGGTGTTCGATCCGAAAAAGATTTCCTACGACGCGCTGCTCAAGACGTTCTGGGAAAGTCATAACCCGACGCAGGGTATGCGCCAGGGCGGCGACGTCGGCACGCAGTATCGCTCGTCAGTCTACACCTATGGTGACGCGCAGTTGAAAGCCGCGATGTCGTCGAAGGCTGCGTACAACAAGGCGCTGGCTGCGAAAGGTCTCGGTGCGATCACGACCGAGATCAAGCCTGCGGCTGAGTTTTATTTCGCCGAGGATTATCATCAGCAATATCTGGCGAAAAACCCCGCCGGTTATTGCGGACTTGGCGGCACCGGCGTGTCGTGTCCGATCGGCGCGGGCGTCAGCGCGTAAGCGGATCGCGATTTTTGAAAATGAAAATGCCGGGCTTTTTTGCCCGGCATTTTTTTGTTCGAAAGAGGTCGCGAAATTTATTTCAAATGCTTCGCGAAGAACGCCAACGTCCGCTGCCATGCCAGATCCGAACTTGGTTTGTCGAAGCTCGCGCGTTCGTCGCAATTGAAGCCATGCTGCGCGCCGGGATAAACCTGAATGTCCACGTCGGGGCGTTTTGACTTGATGATGTCCACGTCGGTCATCGGAATGCCGGTGTCTTTCTCGCCGAAATGCAACAGCGTCGGCACGTTCGGTTTGTCGTCCGCGAAGCGCACGATGGCGCCGCCGTAGTAACCGACAGCAGCTTTTAGTCCGCTCAGTTTCGTGGCCGCCGCATAGACGACGCTGCCGCCCAGACAAAATCCGACAATGCCCACCGATCCCACATCTTTCACCGCGTCGATAGCGGCCTGCGTGTCGCGCAGCATCGCGGCCCAATCGGGACTAGCGACGAACTTGCGCGCAATGGCGACTTCATCCGGCGAATAGCCGGATTGAAAATTTTTCTCGATACGATCAAAAATTGCGGGCGCGACCGCCACATAGCCTTCCTTGGCAAAACGGTCGCAGACATTGCGAATGTGCGAATTGACGCCGAAGATTTCCTGAATCACCACGATGGCACCTTTGGGCTTCGCGGCGGGATCGGTGAGATGCGCCAGATAAGCGCCGAGCTTGAATCCGTCAGACGCGGTCAGCGTGATCGTCTGTCCCATGAGGACTCCGTTATTGCGTGAGAGTGAGTTGAATGGCCGCTACTTCCACATCCAGTTGCGGCTCCAGTCGGCCTTCCAGCCGATGAGCCGTCCGTCGCGGAATTGCAGATAGAGCGGATCGTGGCGGAATGTGAATCCGCTACCGCCGATATCGCGAATGGTCAAATAAGTTTCGCTGCCCGGTGGCCCATCGACGTAAACCAGCGGCGTGCCGAGCGCCACGGTCGCCTCATCCGGCGACATGCCGAACACCAGAGGTGTGATGTTGGACAGCGTCGTCGTAAACGGCGTCGGCGATGTCTGCTGCGCGGAAGCATCGTGCGCGCTCCATCCGCCGAACGCGACGATTGCGAAACATAACGCGCAGGTTTTGAATTTTGTCATGCGGCTATTGTTTCGACGGTTCGCGTTCGGGTGCAAGTGCAAAAACGCGCATCGCGACATGTTTCAGGTTTATGTGATCGCGCTGACAAGCGCTATTTCTTGATCACCGGAATGTTCCGGCGCGTCATGAAATCGACCACGCGGTCCGGCGTCAGCGCGCGGCCGATGTAACCAAGTTTTGCAACAAGCCCGACATTGTAGCGCGTGCTGGGATGTTTTGCGGTGGCGGCCTTCAAGATCACATTCGCCACTGTCTCGGGGCTGAGCACATCGAGGTGCTTGGGATCGAGAAATTTACGCATGCGCTGCGCCAGCCGCACCTTGAAATACGCATAGGGGCTGTCCGGCCCGGTGTCGGGAATATCCTTGAGCAGTGTGGCTTCGAACTGCGTGGCAATCGGCCCCGGCAGCACGTTGACGACATCGATGCCGAACGGCTCGACTTCTGGCCGCAGCGCATCCGTCAGCGCCTCGATGGCGAATTTCGACGCATGATACGCGCCGCCGCCCAAAATGCTGACGCGGCCCGCGACCGAACTGACATTGACGATGCGACCAAATTTTTTCCTGCGCATGCCCGGCAACACGAGCTGCGACAGCCGCAGCCCGCCGAACACGTTGGTCTCGAATTGAAGCCGCAGCGCTTCAAGAGAAATTTCCTCGAGCGGACCGTACTGGCCATACCCCGCATTGTTCACGAGAATTCCGACCGCGCCGAATTCGTCCTGAACGGCTTCGACTGCGGCCACGCGCGCGGCCTCATCCGTGACGTCGAGTGCGAGAATGCGGCAGCCGAGCGCGCGCAGATCGTCGAGCGTCGAGGGATCGCGTGCGGTCGCGAAAGTTTCAAAACCCGCGGCGCGGAATAATTTCGCCGCCGCATGGCCGACGCCGGATGAGCAGCCGGTGACAAGAACAGGACCGGTGGTGGAGGGCGTCAGCATGATGGCTTTGATTTTATACGGTTTACCGCGCGCCAATCCGACTGGCGCACCCGACTGGAGTCGAACCAGTGACCTTTGCCTTCGGAGGGCGCGTTGTGGTGGTTTTCTGGTGCTTCCCGCGATTTACTCGGCATCGTTAGGCTATTATGATCGCTGCAATTTCCGCGTATAGGGAAAGGCAGCGGTTAGGCCGGAATATACCGGCATTTGCTTCCTGCTGCTTCCTATATGCTTCCTGTAGCGATTGGGAGGGCCGAACGTGGCGAAGCTCACAAAGAGGTTGATCGACGGCCTTGAACCGAAGGCCCTCGACTATTTCGCATGGGACGACGAGCTTCCCGGCTTCGGTGTGCGGGTGTGGCCGACTGGCCGCAAGGTCTATGTCGCGCAATACCGCGCTGGCGTCCGCACCCGGCGCGTGAAGGTCGGAACGCACGGCCCGTTGACGGCGGAAGAGGCCAGGAAGGAAGCCAAAGGCATCCTCGGCGACGTGGCGCGCGGCGAAGACCCGCAAGAGGATCGAGTGACGCGCCGCAAGTCGCTCACCGTGTCGCAGCTCTGCGACAACTATCTTCAGGCCGCCGAGCGCGGCTTGATCATGGGCAAGGGCGGCAAGGCGAAGAAGGCTTCCACGCTCTACACCGATCGTGGCAGGATCGATCGGCACATAAGGCCGCTTCTCGGCAACAAGCTTGTGCGCGACGTGACCCAGGCGGACGTGAGCCGGTTCATTCGAGACGTTGCCAGCGGCAAGACGGCGGTGGTGGAGAAAACCGAACGCAAGCGCGGCAAGGCGATCGTGGAAGGCGGCACCGGCACGGCGGCCCGCACCGCTGGGCTTCTCGGCGGCATCCTGTCCTTCGCCGTGTCGGAAGGCGTGATCCCGTTCAATCCCGCGACTGGTGTGAAGCGCCCCGCCGATAACCGACGCCAGCGGCGGTTGACCGCCGACGAATACAAGGCGCTGGGCAAGGCGCTGGCCGCCGCCGAGGCCGACGCGGACACCGCACAAGGGATCAAGGGCGCATGGTTGCTTGCCCTCACCGGCTGCCGCCTCGGCGAAGTCGGAAACCTGAAATGGTCGGAAGTCGATGACGATGGCGGGTGCTTCCGCCTCGAAGATTCGAAGGAAGGCGCATCCGTCCGCCCGATTGGAAGGCGAGTGTTCGACGTGCTGGCGACGATAGAGCGGGAAGAGGATAACCCCTTCGTGCTGACTGCCCTTCGCGGTGAAGGCGCGTTCGGTGGAATGCCTGGCGCGTGGCGTCGGATCGTGAAGCGCGCCGAGCTGGAAGGCGTCACCCCGCACACCCTTCGGCATTCCTACGCCAGCGTGGCCGGTGATCTTGGCTTCACCGAAAGCACGATCGCGGCGATGCTGGGCCATGCGGCGGGATCGGTGACTTCGCGCTATGTGCATCACCTCGACAGCGTGTTGATTGCCGCTGCCGACAAGGTGGCGCGGACGATCCACGGGATGATGACGGGGGCCGAAGGCAAGGTGGTGCAACTGCCGAGCCGCAAGCGCAAAGCCCGAATGCGTCGCGCGGAAACGGTTTTTCGTGGTGCTACAAGTGCTACAGGTGCTACAGCGCGGAAAATAAAGGGAAAATACTGTAGCACCGGGTAA
>JBBRGE010000206.1:0-4859 GCA_038241045.1 Hyphomicrobiales bacterium
CCTATTGTCATCATCCCATCCACTGTAATGAGTTTTCGTTTTTCAGAATAATAGTGGACTAACGGCTCGGTCTGAGCGCGATAGCTCGCAAGACGCTTGGACAGTACTTCCGGAGTGTCATCGATCCGGACTTCTTCGCCACGCGAGCGCATTTGCGCAACTCGCGTCTCAACACGCTCCAACAGAGCACTCTCGTTCACCCGCAACTCGACAACGGCGTCGAGCTTGAGATGCTTTTTCTTCAGCAACTCATCCAGCGCCTGTGCCTGTGGCACCGTGCGTGGAAACCCGTCCAGGACGAATCCCTTCCGGGCATCGGGCTGTTCGATACGATCAGAGATGATTCCCACGACGACGTCATCAGGCACAAGCCCGCCATTCGCCATAATATCCTTGGCTTTGAGGCCAACGGGCGTGCCGGCGGCGACCGCCGCGCGCAGCATTTCGCCGGTTGAAAGCTGAACGATGCCGTGTTTGCGAACGAGATGATGTGCCTGCGTTCCCTTGCCCGCCCCCGGCGGCCCGAGAAGAATCAGTCTCA
The DNA here is from genome assembly GCA_038241045.1 of Hyphomicrobiales bacterium. GTDB lineage: Bacteria > Pseudomonadota > Alphaproteobacteria > Rhizobiales > Xanthobacteraceae > Afipia. The sequence continues at coordinate 542 of JBBRGE010000206.1, forward strand.
TTAACGGCGACCCCGCAATTTCGATTTCCGGATCAGGCCCTCATATTGATGGGCCAGCAGGTAGCCCTGCACCTGCGCGACCGTATCCATTGTGACGCTGACCACGATCAGGAGCGACGTGCCGCCGAGATAAAATGGCACAGACGCATAGGAAATCAAGATTTCCGGGATCAAGCAGACAATCGCCAGATAGATCGCGCCGACCACCGTGATTCGCGACAGCACATAGTCGATATATTCGGCGGTGCGCTCGCCCGGACGGATGCCCGGAATGAAGCCGCCATGCTTCTTGAGATTGTCGGCGGTTTCGGTGGGATTGAAAACGATGGCCGTGTAGAAAAACGCGAAGAACACGATCATGCCAAGATAAAGAACCAGAAACAGCGGACGGCCATGGGCGAGCTGCGTCGTGATCGCCTGAAACCATTCCGGTCACCTGCCCGCGTTGAAGCTGGCAATCGTCGTCGGCAGCAGCAGCAACGATGACGCGAAGATCGGTGGAATGACGCCTGACGTGTTGAGCTTAAGCGGCAGATGCGAGGACTGGCCCTCGAACATCTTGTTGCCGACCTGACGCTTTGGATACTGGATCAGCAGCCTGCGCTGCGCGCGCTCGACGAATACGATCAGCGCGATAATCGCCACCACCATCACCATGATGACCAGAATAAGGAACGTGGACAGAGCGCCCTGCCGTCCGAGTTCAAGCGTATTGGCAATGGCCGTCGGCAATTCGGCGACGATACCCGCCATGATGATGAGCGAGATGCCGTTGCCGATGCCGCGCGAGGTGATCTGCTCGCCGAGCCACATCAGGAACATGGTGCCGCCGACCAGCGTCACGGTCGTCGAGAGGCGAAAGAACATGCCGGGATCGGAGACGACGTTGCCCGCACCCTCAAGACCGACGGCGATGCCGTAGGCCTGGAACGTCGCGAGCACAACGGTGAGGTAACGCGTATATTGATTGATGACCTTGCGGCCGGACTCGCCCTCCTTCTTGAGGGCTTCGAGCTGCGGAGACACCGAGGTCAAAAGCTGCAGAATGATCGACGCCGAAATATACGGCATGATGTTCAGCGCAAAAATCGCCATGCGGTTGATGCCGCCGCCCGCGAACATGTTGAACATGCCGAGGATGCCGCCGGCCTGCGACTTGAACACCTGGCTCCAGATCGCAGGATCGATGCCCGGAAGCGGCACATAAGTGCCGAGGCGATAGACCAGCAACGCGCCGAGCGTGAACCAGATCCGTTTCTTGAGTTCGTCAGCCTTGGCGAACGCCGAGAAATTGAGGTTTGCCGCTAACTGTTCTGCTGCAGACGCCATTTTGAGGCTCCGATCCTTTTACTCGTCTGACCGGAGCTTTCCCGGCCGTCCACGAATGAATCTTCAAATAAACATATAGGAAGCTGCGCCGTGGGTACTCGTCAAAAGGCAGTGTATTGAGAGACGGGATTGATCGGCTGACTGTTACGAAGCCTTCTTCTTGGTCTTGGTTTTCTTCTTGGCCTCGGCCTTCTGGGCTGCTTCGTCCTTCGCAGGCGCAAGCAGCTTCACAGTGCCGCCGGCCTTCTCGACGGCCTCGATCGCGGACTTCGTCGCACCGTGCACTTCGATATTGACCTTGGCCTTGATCTCGCCGCGGCCGAGCAGACGCACGCCGCCCTTGGAGCGACGAAGCAGACCCGAATTGACAAGCGATTCGGCATTGATGGTGGCAGCACCGTCGAGCTTCTTGGCGTCGATGGCTTCCTGCAGCCGGTCGAGGTTCACTTCCGAGAGCTCAACGCGGAAAATATTGTTGAAGCCGCGCTTGGGCAGGCGGCGATGCAGCGGCATCTGGCCGCCCTCGAAGCCCTTGATGCGCACGCCTGAGCGCGCGGTCTGGCCCTTGCCGCCGCGACCTGCCTGCTTGCCCTTGCCGGAACCAATGCCACGGCCAACCCGCATGCGCTTCTTGCGCGAGCCGGGGTTGTCGGCGATCTCGTGGAGCTTCATCGCGTGCTTCCTTACTTCTCGTCGACGACGCGGACGAGGTGCTGAACCTTGTCGATCATGCCGCGAACCGCAGGCGAATCCTGCAATTCGACAACACGGCCGATCTTGTTGAGGTTAAGGCCGATCAGCGTCTCGCGCTGCGAGTGATGGCGGCGGATCGCGCTGCCGGTCTGCTCGACCTTGATGGTTTTCGTTGCGGCCTTGGCCATTATCTCAACTCCAAAAAGTCTCTCTAGAGCGGCATGATCTTATCGGAAAACCGGAAGATCACTTTTCCCAATCATGCCGTGTATCAATCCGCAACCACAGCTTCCGCGTCGCCGCCGACGCGGCGCGACTGCAGCGTGGACACCTTGATGTTTCGGCGGGCCGCAACCGAGCGCGGCGAATCCTGATGCTTCAGCGCATCGAAAGTCGCGCGAACCATGTTGTAGGGATTTGACGAGCCGATCGACTTGGCGACGACGTCCTGAATGCCGAGCGTCTCGAACACAGCGCGCATCGGACCACCCGCGATAATGCCGGTACCGGCAGGAGCGGCGCGCAGATAAACGCGTCCGGCGCCATGGCGCCCGGCAATGTCGTGATGCAGCGTGCGGCCGTCACGCAGAGCGACGCGCGTGAGGTTGCGCTTCGCAGACTCGGTCGCCTTACGGATCGCTTCCGGCACTTCGCGCGCCTTGCCGTGACCGAAGCCGACGCGGCCCTTCTGATCGCCGATGACGACGAGAGCCGCAAAGCCGAAGCGCTTGCCGCCTTTGACGACCTTGGCCACCCGATTGATGTGGACGAGCTTGTCGACGAACTCGCTGTCGCGCTCTTCTCGACCGCCCCGATGTCCGCCACGTTCGCGTTCACCTGCCATGATAATATCCAATCCCTGAGAGGCTTCAGCCTCTGTGCTTAGTGTCGTTCAACTCTTAATCGAAATCAGAAACTCAATCCGCTTTCGCGGGCTGCTTCACCCAATGCCTTGACGCGACCGTGGTAGAGATAGCCACCACGATCGAAAATAACTTCCTTGACGCCGTTCTTCACCGCGCGCTCCGCCAGCAACTTGCCGACGGCCTTCGCGGCATCGATATTCGCGCCGGTCTTGCCGCCGTCGCGCATGGTCTTTTCAAGCGACGAGGCCGACGCCAGCGTCGTGCCCTTCAGATCGTCGATGACCTGCGCGTAGATATGCTTCGACGAACGGAACACCGACAGGCGCGGACGCCCGTTGGCCGTGCGGCGCAGCGCCAGCCGAACGCGCTGCTTGCGCCTAGCATTCGTGACCTTGAGTTTCGACATGACCGCTCCGTTACTTCTTCTTGCCTTCCTTGCGGAAGATAAATTCGTTTGCGTACTTCACGCCCTTGCCTTTGTAAGGCTCCGGCGGGCGATAGCTGCGAATCTCGGCTGCGACCTGACCGACCTGCTGAGAATCGTTGCCCACAATGGTGATTTCCGTCGGCTTCGGCACCGTGATGGTGATGCCCGCCGGGATTGGATAAATCACGTCGTGGCTGTAGCCGAGAGCCAACTGCAAATTCTTGCCTTGCAAGGCCGCACGGTAGCCGACGCCGGTGATCTCAAGTTTCTTCTCGAAACCCTTGGTGACGCCTTCGACCAGATTTGCAATCTGGGCGCGCGCCGTACCGTACAGCGACAGCGACCGCTTGGTCTCGAAACGAGGTGCGACGCGGATCGCATTATCCTTCATCTCGACCGACACATCGTCGTGCACGACAAACTGAAGCTGGCCCTTCGGCCCCTTCATCTTGACGGTCTGCCCTTCGATCGTCGCGGTGACGCCCTTCTCCACCGCAACTGGCCGTTTGCCTACGCGTGACATTGCTCTATCCCTTCTCAGAACACCGTGAAGAGAATTTCGCCGCCCACATTCGCGTCACGCGCGTCGTGGTCAGCCATAATTCCCTTCGGCGTCGATAATACCGAGATGCCGAGGCCGTTCTTCACGCGCGGCAGGTTCTTTACCGAGGCGTAAACACGGCGCCCTGGCTTGGAAACCCGCTCGATTTCGCGGATGACCGGCAGGCCATCGAAATATTTCAGTTCGATCTCGAGTTCGCTCTGGCCGCTGGCATGTTCCACCGCAGCGTAGCCGCGGATGTAACCTTCGGTCTTCAGAACTTCGAGAACGTTAGCGCGCATCTTGGAGCCGGGGGTTGAGACCTTCGACTTGGCGCGCATCTGCGCGTTGCGGATGCGGGTGATGAGATCGCTGATTGGATCGTGCGTTGATGCCATGACCGACCCCCTTACCAGCTCGACTTAACGAGGCCGGGAATCAGGCCCTTGGAACCATAGTCGC
>JBBRGE010000207.1:0-4848 GCA_038241045.1 Hyphomicrobiales bacterium
GGCGCGCCGCTGCTGGAAGTGTTTCTGTTCGGCTTCAAAGGCGATCTTTACGGCCAGACGCTCGACGTGGCTTTTATCGCTTTCATCCGGGATGAACTGAAATTCGACGGAGTCGATGCGCTGGTGCGCCAGATGGACGACGATAGCGCCAAGGCCAAGGCGGCTCTGGCTGCGGTGCCGAACGCATTTCCGAAGCTCGGTAAGATCGGTTGAAATTCCACATTGACCGCATTTTCTGAGCTGGGCCGGGTTTCCACACCCCGCCAAATCGCGCTATTCACGTCGCATGACCGAAAAACTCAAATCCGACAGTCAGAAAACTGACGCTCCCGACTATTCCAAGACGCTTTATCTGCCGCAGACGGACTTCCCGATGCGCGCGGGCCTGCCGCAGCAGGAGCCCAAGATTCTGGAGCGCTGGACGCAAATCGATCTTTACAAAAAGCTGCGTGAGAGTGCGAAGGGCCGCGCGAAATTCGTGCTGCACGACGGCCCGCCTTACGCCAACGGCAACATTCATATCGGCCACGCGCTGAATAAAATTCTCAAAGACGTGGTGACGCGCAGCCAGCAGATGCTGGGCTTCGATTCCAATTACGTGCCGGGCTGGGACTGCCACGGGCTGCCGATCGAATGGAAGATCGAGGAAGAATACCGCTCCAAAGGCAAGAACAAGGACGCGGTGCCAATCGTCGAATTCCGGCAGGAGTGTCGTGCGTTCGCGCAGAAGTGGGTCGATATCCAGCGCGAGGAATTCAAACGCCTTGGCGTCGTCGGCGACTGGTCGCATCCCTACACGACGATGAGTTTTCCGGCTGAAGCGCAGATCGCGCGCGAGCTGATGAAGTTCGCCGCCAGCGGCACGCTCTATCGCGGCTCCAAGCCGGTGATGTGGAGCGTCGTGGAAAAAACCGCGCTTGCGGAAGCTGAAGTCGAGTATGAGGATTACACGTCAGATACGGTGTGGGTGAAATTTCCGGTGGCTAGTGCAGTTCTAGCCGACATTCATGATCAAGCTACCAAATCGGATTTAAAGCCTTTAAATGAAACTATTGAAGATCTAAAAGGCAGCTATGTCGTGATTTGGACGACAACTCCTTGGACTATTCCGGGCAATCGCGCGATCAGCTTCTCACTCGATATTAGTTACGGTTTATACGAGGTTCTTGAATCACCCAAAGATAATTGGGCCAAGGTCGGCGAACGATACGTTATCGCGAACAAGTTAGCTGGCGACGTATTCAAACAGTCACGAGTAGCCGACTACAAAAAATTGCGTGATGTCGAATTTGACCCCGGTCCAGCAAATATTATCGTTACTTGTTCGCACCCACTAAAAAGCCTCGACGGCGGTTACGAATTCACGGTGCCGCTGCTCGCAGGCGATCATGTCACCGACGACACTGGCACGGGCTTCGTGCATACCGCACCCGGTCACGGGCGCGAGGACTTCGATGTCTGGATCGCGAATGCACGCGAACTTGAATCGCGCGGTATCAGTTCGACTATCCCTTACACAGTCGATGCGAATGGAGCATTAACTTCACAGGCTCCGGGTTTTGAGGGCAAGCGCGTCATCACCGACAAGGGCGAGAAGGGCGACGCCAACGAAGCCGTCATTAAGGCGCTGTCGGAACGCGGCATGTTGCTCGCGCGTTCGCGCCTCAAGCATCAATATCCGCATTCATGGCGCTCGAAGAAACCGGTGATCTATCGCAACACGCCGCAATGGTTCATCGCGATGGATAAAGACATTTTAGACGATGGTAAGTCGAAGAATGGCGACACGCTGCGCGCACGCGCTTTGCAGGCCATCAGCGTCACGCGCTGGGTGCCCGAGCAAGGCCAGAACCGTATCACCGGCATGATCGCAGGCCGCCCCGACTGGGTGATCTCACGCCAGCGCGCCTGGGGTGTGCCCATTTCAGTTTTCGTGCGCGAGAAGGGCGACGGCTCAGCGGAAATTTTGCAGGACGCCACCGTCAACAAGCGCATCGCAGACGCATTCGAGAAAGAAGGTGCCGACGCCTGGTACATGGACGGCGCGCGAGAACGCTTTCTTGGCACGCACGCCAACGAAGACTGGAAGAAGATCGACGACATCTGCGACGTCTGGTTCGATTCAGGTTCGACGCATGCGTTCGTGCTGGAAGACCCGGTGCATTTTCCTGGACTCGCCGGCATCAAGCGCAAGGTCGATGGCGGCAAAGACACCGTGATGTATCTCGAAGGCAGCGACCAGCATCGCGGCTGGTTTCATTCCTCATTGCTGGAGTCCTGCGGTACGCGCGGCCGCGCCCCCTATGACGTGGTGCTGACGCATGGCTTCACGCTCGACGAGAACGGCCGCAAGATGTCGAAGTCGCTCGGCAACACCACCGAGCCGCAAAAAGTCATCGCGCAATCCGGCGCGGACATTTTACGGCTTTGGGTCTGCGCAACCGACACCGCCGACGACCAACGCATCGGGCCGGAAATTCTCAAGAACGTGGTTGAGACTTATCGCAAGCTGCGCAACACGATTCGCTGGATGCTCGGCACACTGCATCACTTCAAGCGCAATGAGGCCGTTGCTTTCAAGGATATGCCGGAATTTGAGCGGCTGATGCTGCATCGCCTGTCTGAGGTCGATGCCATCGTGCGTCCGGCTTACGCAAACTTCGACTACAAGACCGTGATCGCGACGCTGGCGAATTTCATGAACACCGAATTGTCGGCATTTTACTTCGACATCCGCAAAGACACACTTTATTGCGATCCGCCGTCGTCGCGCGCCCGCAAGGCGGCGCTGACCACTGTGGATATTATCTGCGACGCAATTCTTAAGTGGCTAGCGCCCGCAATCAGTTTCACGACGGATGAGGCTTGGACGATGGTGCGTCCGGATGCGGAGCCGTCGGTGCACCTCACGACATTCCCGGAAAATCTCGGTGGTTACCGCGACGAAGCACTTGCCAAGAAATGGGAAGCGATCGGCAACGTGCGCCGCGTCGTCACCGGCGCGCTCGAAGTCGAACGCGCGGCCAAGCGCATCGGCTCATCACTCGAAGCCTCGCCGCTGGTTTACGTGTCCGACAAGGCCATGCTTGCGACTTTGTTCGACATCGATCTCGCCGAAGTCTGCATCACATCGAACGCAATGGTCACGAATGAGGATCCGCCTGCGAATGCGTTCACGCTGAGCGACGTTCCCGGCGTTGCCGTCGTGGTCGAGAAGGCCGCGGGGACGAAATGCGCGCGATCGTGGAAAATCCTTCCCACTGTCGGCGACGATAGGGAATATCCCGATGTCTCGCCGCGCGATGCACAAGCTTTGCGCGAATGGAAGGCGCTTGGAACGGTGCTTGGCACGTGAGCATCCTTCGCTCCGGATTGATCGCAGCGGCCGCAGCGCTTGTAATCGATCAGGCGTCGAAACTTTGGCTGCTCAATGTCTACGAGCTCGGCCGCCGCGGTGTGGTGACGATCGCGCCGTTTTTCGATCTTGTGCTCGCCTGGAATACCGGCATCAGCTATGGCTGGTTTCAGGATTCGGGCCCGGTCGGACAGGCAATCCTGCTGGCGATCAAGGCCATTGCCGTCATCGTTTTGGCGATCTGGATGGCTCGTTCCGGCACCCGCCTTGCGGCTATTTGCCTTGGTCTCATCATCGGCGGAGCCATTGGGAACGGCATTGACCGCCTTGCCTACGGAGCCGTGGTTGATTTTGCGCTGTTGCACGCCGAAATCGGCGGAAAAACCTACAATTGGTACGTGTTTAACCTTGCCGACGTAGCCATCGTTGCCGGCGTTGCGGGCCTGCTATATGACTCCTTTGTCACTCCAGATGCCGCAAAAACGCCCCGATAGCAGGGGATATGGCTGGTGGATGCCGATGTATCTCTTACGGTAAAACATCGGTCGGATATCGGCACCTTGAAGCCAAAGACCGAACGGATCAGGACGGAAGCCATGCGTCAGATCGGACCAAGGAATTCAGCCGTGCAGGCGTCTTCGAAAGGCTCCATGCGCGCGCTTAAGCTCGCCGCAATCATTGTCGGCGTCGCGCTCGTCATCGGCGCAGGTCAGGTTCGTGCTGAAGACGATGCCGATGAAGATGCGGATTCCCAGAAGACCTTCGAGCGTGGTGTTCTCGATAACGTCATGAGCAGCATCGGTGGGCGGCGGATTGAGGACGGCACGATCAAGTATCGCGAGCGTTCTCCGCTTGTTATCCCATCGAATACCAACCAACTCCCTCCACCCGCGACCCGGAAAGCCAAGCTTGCACCAAACTGGCCGAAAGATCCGGACGAGGCAGAGCGCAAGCGCGCGCGCGAGGAAGCAAACAAGCCCGCACTGTCTCCAGAACAGGCGCGCATGCCGTTGATGCCGAGCGAGCTTGCGGCGAAGTCGTCGCGCAAGAACCGTGGCGATACGACGGAAGCATCGACCAGCAACAATCCCAGCACCTCGTCGTTCATGCTGTCACCTTCGCAGCTTGGATATAACGGCGGCCTGTTCTCGGGCGCTTTTGGCGGCAATAAGGGAGAAACCGCGACCTTCACCGGTGAACCGGAGCGGTCCGAACTTACAGAACCGCCGAAGGGCTACCAGACACCGTCGCCGAATTTCGCTTACGGTACCGGTCCAAGCAAAGGTAAGGAACTGGTCTGCGATTCCGCGTCGGGTCAGTGCGAGAAGCGCGACATAAAATAATTATTTGCGCGCTGACTGATTATTGTTCAGCCAAATCGATTCCATACGTCACAATAGCGCGATCCAGCGTTATGCTGCCGCTTCTCGACTTGCAATGCACGCGCTGGCAGCCTTGAATTTTTCGACGACGGCCCATCCGAAAGAAAATGC
>JBBRGE010000208.1:0-4830 GCA_038241045.1 Hyphomicrobiales bacterium
CATCGCGTTTCTGTCATTTCCGTTCCTGGCCGAACTCGGTCCGGACGCGAAAATCTTACTGATTGCCATGATGGCGATCTGGGTGGTGACATCCTCCGCGTTGCGCGCACCGCCTTTGGCGCTGCTCGGCAAGTTTGCGGCGCGGCCATCCATTCCCATGCTGTCCTGCTTGACCATGCTTGGATATGGTCTGGCTGGCGCACTTGCACCTTATCTCGGTGTCGCGTTGCGCGATCAAGACCCACGCATTCCGTTCGTGGTGTCGAGCGTCGTGCTGATGCTGACCGCATTGGCAATGTCGTGGATCGAGCGCAAGCTGCGCGAGGGGTCGCTGACGGCAATTGAGCGTCCGAAGTTTGCTCTGCCGAAATCGTATAGCGCGCTTGCTGTGATCTTTGTCGCCGCGATGCTGATACTGGCGCTTGGCTATCAGCTTCATTTCAGCATCAACAGTGCGCCGTTGTTTCTGCGCTTCGCCAAGCAGCCCGATCTGCAATGGCTGATGCCGGTCTATTGGATAGGTTTCAACATCGCGATGTTCCCGGCAAGTTTCGTCGCGAGGCGCTACGGCGGCTTGGTGGTGATGGGCTGCGCAGGACTGATTGGTGCCGCCGCGGTGCTCGGTGCCGAATATGCAGCGGGGCTCAACACGATGCTGACGATGCAATTTATGGCCGGTGCGGCCTGGGGTTGCATCCTGATGAGCGCGGTCGCCGCAGCGGTTGCCCTCAGCGGCGAGGGCGGCGAGGGGCAGTTGCTCGGATTGATGTTCTCGGCCTTGGCGCTGGCGACATTCACGCGGATCGTCGTCGTGATGGGCGGATTGACCAAAGACCCGGCCTATCAGGCGCTGCTGCAATGGACGCCGATTATTTGCTGGTCGCTGGCGGGCGCGGCATTGCTCTTTATCGCGGTGGCGCGATTGCGCAAATGGCAGCAAGATAGCACCGCTGCGGAAATCCCCGTCTGAGCGCAGCGACCCTTGTGGAGCAGCAGATGCGACCGCAATTTTTCTGTGTCTTGCTTTGTGCGATGGCGCTGAGCGTTTTGCAGCCGGCGATTGCCGAGTGTGCGAAGCTGGAGCAAGGCATTGCGATCACGGATGGCGGTGCTTTGCGTGAACTCGATCTGCGGCAGCGGCCCGTCGCGGGCCTGGAGGCCCGAGGCTTCAGTCTTGCGCGCATGCTCGGGGCCGATGCAAATGCGTCGAGCAGCGTAATTTTCGATCTGCCCGCGATGCGGCCGCTGCGTGCGGCCCTCGCTCGTGAATTCGGCGCGTATACCGCAACTCAAAACTCCGCCCCCGATTCACCGGCGCTTCTTGCCTTCGACCGCGATGCACTTTACGCAAAGCAAACACGTTTTATTCTTGTCGGAATCGTCAACCGCATGGATCGTGCCTTCAAGTCGCCGGCAACATGCGGTGACATCCGGCTGATCTACCGGCCCGTTGCGAATTTCGGCAAGTCTGCATCTGCGCGGCTGCCGATGACGCTAAATGTCATTCTCAACGCGCGGAACGAGACAGAACGTCAAATCGTGTCGTGCGCTGAAATCGCGCGGCGCTGGCTGGCATTGAGCGACCGAAGTGAAACCGGCGGTGACCTTGCTCTGGGCCTGATGGCGAAAGACGGCGTGCTGGCGTTAGTGACACCGGCGCATATCGCCCGGATCGAAACCAACATTCAGATCGCGCATGCATCTGCCAACCCGAACGATTTCGAGGCGCGCGCCGATTATCTGATGAAAGTTTTCGATTACGACACGACATCGAAATCGTTCGTCGAAAGTCCCATGGAAAATCAGATCGACCGCGAACGTATTCTCGCCGATGCATCGCTGGCGAACGAGTTCCGGCAGTGGATGCTGGCGACGGACAATTTCGTGGCGCTGGATAAAGGCATCGTTCTGATCCCGGACAAATTTCTTGCAAGACGCGCGGTGGTTGTCACGCCCGCTGTCGCAAGCAACACGGAGGGCATTTTTTCGGACGCTGAAATTGTCGAAGCATTGGCGAAAGCTGCTGTAAATAACGTCGCATTGCTGAACGTCAAATCGCCGGCCGGATTCGAACGCCGCCTCAACGACGGCACCTGCGCCGGGTGCCATCAAGCCCGGTCCATCGGCGGATTTCATTTTCCGGGCAACGACTGGTCCGGCGATGCGCCGAGATTTGTCGTGACGCCGGCCTCGCCGCATTTCTTCGGCGACCAGCCGCGCCGCCGCGACATCCTTGTGGCGTTTCGCGAGACCAAGCCACTGGATTTTTCGCGGGGATTTTCAGCGCGACCGCAGGCGCGTCGCGCCACCGATCTCGATGGCACGACGTATCTGAACGGGTGGGGCGCGCATTGCTACGTACCGGAGCTGCGCAGGACAGGCGCCGACAAAAGCTTCTCATCGTGGGGCTGTATCGACGGTCTCGCGTGCCAGATGCCGGCGAGCGGCGGCACCGCGATACGTGCCGGACTTTGCTTCCCCGAATAGCCTTAACTCACCACGCCCGACGCGCGCATCTTTGCAATGTCCGCGTCACTGTAACCCGCGCCGCTCAACACTTCGTCGCTATGCTCGCCGACATTCGGTGCCATGCGCGGGCGCACCTTCGTTGCACCCTCGATCCAGATCGGCGTGTTGATCGTCAGCATGGTGTCGTTCTCGAACGGCACCACAGCTTCGACTTCGCGCATCTGCGGATCGTCCGGGATGTCGGCGGCGATGCCCACGACGCCGAAAATCAATCCGTTGCCGTCGAGCAGCTTGCGCCACTCCGAAAGCGGGTTGGCGGCGAAGATGCCGTCGAGAATTGCGATGAGTTCATGTGAATGGCGATGCCGCGCAATTTTTGTCTCGAAGCGAGGATCGGCCAGCAGGTCCTCGCGGCCGACCACTTTGCAGAACACCGGAAACTGCTTCTCCTCGTTGAGCAGCGACAAAATGATCCAGCGGCCATCCTGGCACTGGTAGTGATTGGTCACGGCGTTGAGCGCTTCCACGCGCGGCGGGCGGGTCTGGAACGTTGCGCCGCAGAGTGCCGCCTGCGCATAGATGCCATTCGACCAGATGCCGTTGGCCATCAGGTTCGAATTGACCTGCGTGCCCCGGCCGGTTTTCTCGCGTTGATAAAGTGCCGTGACAATGCCGCTGAACAACGCCATCGCGCAGGGATGATCGCCCATGCCGGGCATCGAGCGCGCCGGCACGGTGTCCTTGTGTTCGCGCACGAGGTCCATCAGACCGGAGCGCGCCCACCACGCGTTGGAATCAAATCCCGGTTTGTCGGCCTCAGCGCCGGTCTCGCCGTAGCCGGTGAACGACGCATAGACCAGCCGGTCGTTGAGAGGTTTCAAATCCTTCCACCCAACGCCGAGCTTCTTGCGGACCGGCGGCGGAAAATTGGTAATGAATACGTCGGCTCCCGCGACGAGTTTGCGCAGTACAGCCTGACCTTCCGGCTTCGACAAATCGAGCGCGAGGCTCTTTTTGTTGCGGCCCTGCAAAATCCACGCGTAATTATGCTTGCTGATCGGATAGCCCGGCAGATTCGGCAGATTGCGCACCGGATCGCCTGCGCCCGGTGGCTCGATCTTGATGACGTCGGCGCCGAAATCCGACAGCGCGGTTGCGGCGGAGGGCGCTGCGATGAAGCTCGCGCAGTCGATGACTTTCAGCCCTGAAAAAATACCATGAGCCATCGCGGCTTTCTCCGTTGTGATGATCGCGCGGGATCAGCCGGTGCGCTCGTCCGCAATCGCCTTGCCGTCGTTCGGTAGCGATCCTGGTGCGACCAGAGTGACATTGCCTTTCAGTTTTGTCACGGCACTGAGCGTTGCCGCAACCGCGTCGCGCAATGTCTCGGACGCCGTGGAGGCCTCGGCGTTGAGAGTCATTACGTCGGCTTCCTTGTCGCGGGTGACGATGAGACGGAGTCGCCGCAATTCCGGATGGCGTTTGCCGACTTCCGCGATCTGTTCCGGCCGAACGAACATCCCCTTCACTTTTGTGGTCTGATCGGCGCGACCCATCCAGCCCTTGATACGCATGTTGGTGCGGCCACAGGAGCTTTGTCCCGGCATTGTCGCGCTGAGATCGCCGAGCGCCAGACGTATCCATGGGTTATGCGGATCGAGCGAGGTCACGACGATTTCGCCGGCATCGCCATCGGCCACCGGCTCGCCAGTGCCGGGTTTCACGATTTCGACGATGATATTCTCGGTGACGATCAGTCCTTCGCGCGCGGAGGATTCATAAGCTACCACGCCGAGATCGGCAGTGCCGAAACTCTGATAGGCGTCCACGCCGTGCGACTTCATCTCGATCTGTAGTGATTTCGGAAATGCTGCTCCCGAAACGACTGCGCGCCCGATCGAGGAGATATCTCGCCCGGCGCTTGCAGCCGAATCGAAAAGGATCTTGAGAAAATCCGGCGTGCCCGAATAGCCGACGGGGCGATAGGTCTCGATCAACTCAAACTGCCGTTCGGTATTTCCGGGGCCTGCCGGAATGACGGCGCAACCCAGCGCGCGCGCGGAGGTGTCGAAAATAAAACCACCCGGTGTCAAATGATAGCTGAAGGGATTGAGCACGATGTCGCCGGGGCGGAATCCAGCGGCGAACAGCGACCGCGCGCCACGCCACGCATCGGGGCTCGCGGCCTCCGGCTCAAAAAGTGGTCCCGGTGATGTAAACAACCGTGCGAACGATCCCGTGGGCGCGGGGACGAAGCCGCCGAATGGCGGATTGGCTTTATGGAGCGCAGGCAATTCGGACTTACGCAGCACCGGAAGTTTTGCGAGCGCGGCACGATCCGTGATTGACGCAAGATCAAAG
>JBBRGE010000209.1:0-4827 GCA_038241045.1 Hyphomicrobiales bacterium
GGCGCGCCCTCGATCGTTCGAAAGTCCTTTGGCAGGTCAGCCGGAGGCGGGACACTTGGGACGGCAAGAGTCGCAAGGGGCAGCTTGTATAACTGCGCCATCTTGCGAAGCAAAGACAGCGTCGGCTTTGTGGAGCCGACCTCCAGCGATTCAAGCGCTTCTACTTCAACGCACAGTCGCAAAGCGGCCTGCTCGCGCGACATATGCACTTCCGAGCGAGCCCACGTAAGGACCGCGTGATTTACAGGTATTTCAGCCATCTACATAGCGTCAATTCGCTTCTCCACAAACCGCCACGCGGCCGGGATGCGGTGGTCGTATTTTCCACGAGGAACATCGCGCCGAATCTCCTCTTGGAGCGCGCCGTATCCGCGTCCTGCACACTGGGTTTTCATGTGCTTCGCGATGGCGGGAGGTCGAGCCACGTAAACGCGCGGCGCTTCACCGAAAGGGACCTTGATGAACTGCACGAAAACATACACAACGTCGTGCTGCGCCTTTAGCCATCGATCGATTGCGCCGTGATAGTCGACGCCCTTGTCCTTATACCGAACCGCCAGCATCCACCCGCCATCCTGGCTGCCCTTCACGGACACCTTGAGCATCCGCCCCTCTTTCACTGCTACGAGATCGTAGTGCGGCTGATTGGCTCCGTACTGGACCAGCACGTCATATCCTGCGCGCGCTAGTAGGGACGCCGCATAGGACTCGGCGGCGATTTCACATTGGCGAGGGGTCATTTCCGCTTTCTTCACTCAACAGGCTGCGTCGATAGACGCTCTACCCCTTTGAAGTACATCCCGCCTTTACAGCCCTCTGAGTCTTGTTTGGAGCGGTGCTCCACATGGTCCTGAGGCCCGTGATCCACCTTCTGCTTGTGAACTCTCACCTCACCATGACAATGAAGGCACCTCACCGCTTCGTATGCTGTGCCCACGACGCTAGATACCGAAACGCGAACCCATTTCCACACTCTATTTTCGCCAACCATGAATTGCTTTTTCTGTTCACATTCGAACATTTGATCGTGTGCCATTGAACCTCCTCAACTTCCAGCGGAGTTGCGTTCTTAGCGAGGCAACTGATTAATTTTCTTACGTCACAAGTAGGAAGCGGACGGCCTTCAAACCTTACCCGCCTGACGTGATCACAATTTCCGATGCTTGTAGGGCGCTCGATTCCTTAGATTCTCGGATCGAGTGCATGCTCGCAAGTTTTCGACTCGGTTATTTCCACGATCGCGGTCGATATGGTCAATCTCGCCGTCACCCGGCAAAAAGCCGTGCTGTCCCAAGAAAATCAATCTGTGTTCCATCACGTAGCGCTTCTTTACGCGCACTCGAATGTAACCGCTTTCCATACGGCGACCCGCGGGCAAGCCGGTCAGATTCCAATAGAGGTGCCCGTCGCAATAGTGAAACAGCTCGTGCACATCGTTAAAGGAGAGTTCAGCATCGTATTGGAGGACACCGCTCGCATCCTCGGGATTGTCACCCCACTCACCGTCTCTCATGGGCGCAGGAGGGATTTACTTCGACTTGCACGTGTCCGCACAGTACTGATCGAAATCGCAGGCGTTATAGTAGGTATCGCCGTCGCAGTGAAAAGTAACGTAGCGCTCGTCGCAGCCACACTGCCCCAAGTCACAGGCGGTTGCCCCGATTTTGTAGCATTCCCTCGTAGGCAATCTTCAATGCACTGCTTTGCCTTGGCGGGTATGTGCTTTCTTGGACGCCCCCTCCCATTCGCTCCTCTTCAGCTATTGCCCGGATTGCCGGTGTTGCGCGGGGGTGGGCGGAACGCGGCCGTATTTAGCCCCGCGCGTCGAGCACGCCATCCGTTTTCTAAATATAGAGAAAAATAGGCATTTAGCGGGCGATTAGGGAGTTTTCCTCAAAGGGTACTCCCTACACCCTAACGCTACTCAGTCTAGAGATAACGACTCCTAGGGGGTAGCCGGGACACCCTTTTCTCCCTCCTTCAAAACACCAATTGGACGCCTTCGATTTGTCTCTGATGGTCGCGGTCGACGAGTCGAACTCCGGAAGCGCCACCGGCTGCTAGCGCTTCATAGAATCCGCTACGTCCAAATGCACGCACTCCATTGTCGTCAGCCCATTTTCGGTAAGCGTTGAATAGGTCTTGACCCGAAATTGAACTGCCATCGCTTACCATTCTGCATGCCGCTCCGTCAGCAATGAATGCCAGAGCGGAGTTGTTCTCGACTCTCCATCGCTTAATAGCAAGGTGGTGGGCCTTGGTTTCGAGGAGGCGCTGTTCGCGCTCAACCTCTGCCGCGCCTTCCAGCGCCCACCACAGAAACGCACCCAACTCGTTATCAATTATTTGCTGATCCAGGTCCCGCTCTTCGCGCGCAGGCGATACCGAGTTGGCGAAATAGAGGATGCGCCAACGCCTAAAGAATGCATCTGATCGGTCTGAGGTTGGCGGTGTGCGATTGGTATTAAAAAAGTGCGCTGCCTCGCATACGAATGTGAATGGTCTATGTGTCGGATGGCGCCCTTCAATCTGATCTCGCCCAGTCACAGTCTTAAAGATGCCGCCGGGGATTGGATGCTTAGGATCGAGCTCTCCTACGATGTTGAGGGCCTTACCGGCCAAAGATGCGACGAAATACTCGCTGTCCCAACGCTGTGGTGACGTAGCAGCGATTTGATCGGGAGGAAATACCTTCGAGAGGACCGAGAGGAGGGTGCTCTTTCCGCTAGAGCTTGCCCCGAGCAGAAGCGCCACGACCCGATGCCGCCAAAGCGACCGAGCAATCGCGGCTCCGCATAACTGTTGCGCAAGACGAATTTGAGCTTTCGGATCGTGCCCGGCAAATGCCTCACTAAGCATGCGAAGAAACTTTCTTGGCGGCGTCTTAGGATCAGGATCTACTTTTACCCGCATGCGTTGACGGTGAGCGGTTGTTAGCGGTTCGCTCACAATCTCTCCCTTTGCCGTTACGTGCCAGAAGCCGCCTGGCGTTGCGATACCAATCGCCGCCCCCTCGAAAAATCTTTCTTTAGCAGAAATGTTGCAGGCGAGCTTCGCAACGGCGTAGAAGTCAGAGCCCCTCTTGCAGTGTTTTCCGCCTCCGAATATTTCACCGACACGCGCTGCTGCGCCGTCGATAGTCATTGATCGCCAGAGCAAATCGTCAACCGTCCATAAGCAACCCATCGCATACACTGCGCAGTTTCCCGTTTCTACGGCGATTACTTGGAGAAATGCAGTTGCGAGCCGGTAATGATCGCCGTCACGGCGAGCGTCGGCCCAACCTCCTTCTCGAGCCAGATGAAATAACGTTGCGATTGTCGCTGGGTTTGGAACATCATTCTGCGATCCTTCGAAGTACTCCTTTTCCATTTGTTGTGGGTCTCGCGCCGGATCATGGCGAGATGACTTTATCGCCCACTCCATCCACATTTCAAATCCTTCGGGCGATTGGCCGGTGTAACGAGCGATTGCCCAGCCGCACTTCAGCCAGTCGTCGCGGTTGTCCGCATTGATGAATGGGAGGGCTTGGCGAATTAGCGAAAGGATCTCCGCGTCGGGGTGGCCCTTTAGCGCTGCTCTAACCCCTGCAGACGCTGGTTTGATTTGCAGCCAGTCGGGCGCGAGGGCGAGCGGCTCCGTGTTGGACCAACGATACTGCTTGCCATCGATGGATGATGGGGCCGCCACAATGTAGCCCCCGATGCCGCGCACGTCCAAGCCCTGGCCAAGCTTACCCGCTGAACAACCGATAGATGTACCTGCGGGCAGGTCGAAAAATAAATGGCGACCCCCGGAAGGAGTCGTTGCCTCCAGCGTTACAGGAGCTTCGCGGCCACCCAGAATCGAGCGAAGGCTTGCCTCGCCGTCCACATTGTTCTTGCGATCGATATCAAGAGCGACAATTGCTGAGCAGGTGCCCGTGGCAATTCCCACGTTCGCATTTGGGTGCCGTTTCCACAATCTGCGAATTTGCTCACTATCCTTGGTCGCATTTTTAAACCCGCCGGGGTATATGGGTTTCTTTTGCCCGGGCGCTAATGGGAACACCGCCCATCCCCGCTCCGCATAGCGCAGCGCGGCTTCCATAGAGGAGGCCATTTCTTACCGGGCCTTCTGCTTTGTGTTCCCGGGCTTGCCGATACATCCATGTGGGTTTCGTGCACGGCTCTTGGGCTGATGCTTGCGCGTTGAAAGCCATTGGAGGGCGGCCGCCTCGTCGACCATGACCGAACGGCCGACGCGAATCACGGCATCGCTAAGGCCCGCGAAATCCGGCAAGTTCAGATCTGCGCGCATTATCCAGCCGCGCACTCGATGCTTGGTGGCAGGGTGCTTTTCTTCGAACTGGTCTACGGTCAGGATTGGCCCGACTCTAGGCGGGCCCGCATTAAGAGCGGAGGCTAATGCTTCCGCGAAGCTGTTTCCCATCGAAGTTCCTCTCGCGCAGCGTGGCAGGAGAAGAAGTTTCTTCGAGCTAGCGAGAACTTACGAGCGTAAGTACCGCTAGTAAATTAGGCGTCTACTTCCCCCCCTTTGTGATGTAACCCTCGTCGCGGAGAACCTTCCGCACATAGCTGAGCTGCACCTCGGGCTTCTTAAGAAGGTGTTGCGGCAGAACCGGCTTTCGCTCGCTTCTTCACCTGCTCCGATGCCTTTCCCCACACGAGGAAGGCGAGATCAGCCCCTAGGGAAGTTCTGATTTATTCCTGGACTCATATTCGGTAATCTTCGAGTCAGGGAGGATTGAATGAATAAACCGCGCCAGGCCACGTTTGCAGAATCCGGGTTCGAGCGCCACCGCAAGGTGACGCGCCGCGAGAAGTT
>JBBRGE010000210.1:0-4806 GCA_038241045.1 Hyphomicrobiales bacterium
CGCCCAGTATTCGCCTGTGAAAAGATAATCGTCATCGCTCTTCAAACGCGAGCCACGACTCTCTTTGACCAGCGAGATAAATGTGTCGTGAATCTCGCGCTGGATCGCTTTGAGCCGCGCAACGTCCTCCGGATTTTCAGGCAGGAATGGATCGAGCGTCGCCTTGTGCTCGCCCGATGTATAAAGCCTGCGCTCGATACCGACTTTCTTGATGAGGTCCTGAAAGCCGAATGTGCCGCCAACCACGCCGATCGAACCTACAATAGAGGACGGATCGCAGAATATCTCGTCGCCCGCACAGGCGATCATATAGCCGCCGGATGCGGCAACGTCTTCGACGAAGACGAGAACTCGTAACTTCTTCTCCTCGGCAAGCTGGCGAATGCGCCGATAAATCTGGCGCGACTGCACGGGCGAACCGCCCGGGGAATTGATAAGCAGCGCCACAGCTTTTGCGCCTTTGGTCGAAAAAGCCTTCTCGAGCATCTTGGACACGCTTCCGATCGACATTCCCGGTCGCAACGGCGTGACGGCACCGATAGTGCCGTGCAGCCTTACGACCGGCACGATGGGGTGGCCAGCGAGGCGTGCGGGCAGCAGCGCCCGAAGCCGGTTCAGAAACCCCGGCTTGCCGTCATCGTTGTCAGGCATGGAACGTCCTTCATCTTAGCCAAGTATTAACTTTGTGCGGGCATTCAGAGGTGGGGGGAAAGTTCGCGCTATCGTCCAGAGAGACGCGCTGCATCGATCTAACTGTTTGAAATAGCGTGAGTTCCACCGATTATCGATCTCCCATCCTTGCTTCTTCAAGAACTGGAATACCTTTTGCATTGCAATACTCAAGTGGTTGCAATGAAGCAGCCTTGGAAGGCCCGACAATGAAGATTTATCTCCTGATACTGCTAATTGGCGCTCTTTTCACGGCAATTCGGCTGACCTACGTGCCTGAGCCAACAGCGAAACCACTCTCTCAATAACAGCAATCTGCTCGTTTAAGCGGCTAACGGGTATCCATCTCAAACGAAGGCAATCGCCTGACCGTTCAAGGCAGCCTGCGCTTCCGCTGATGCAGATCCGTCCGCTTTATTTAGCAACAGCCCGCGACAAATCGACATCGGCGCTCCGCTCCCTTTTGCGGCCGAGACCAGCACGCGTATCGCCGGTTTGGTCGCGTTAGGATGTACGGGCAAAACCTTTACCCCGCCGAAGCCTCGGTCGAGCGCCACCAGAACGTCGCCTAGGCCTTCCGCGCGCCATATCAACGTCAGCGAGCCACCCGGCTTCAGCACGCGCCTGGCGGCATGAATCCATCGGGCAAGTGTGTCATCTGCCGCAACATGCGCCACCTGCCGCTGCGCATCAGGTGAGGCTTGATGTCGCGTTGTATCGTTGAACGGCGGGTTCATCAAAACAGCATCGACACTATCCGGACCAAGGCCCGCTGCGGCGTAGACATCCGCGGCTGCGGTCACGTCGAGAATGCGCACCTCAGCTTTGAGGGAATTGAGATTCGCATTGGCGCGCGCCAGTGCAGCGAGCGCAACATCGATCTCGACAAGCACGCATTCGATACCCGGCACGCGATGAGCCACGGCGAGACCGGCGGCACCGACACCGGCACCGAAATCGGCGACGTGATCGCCCGCGCGTACTGGTGACGCCGCTGCCAGCAGGATCGCGTCATGGCCTGCGCGGTGACCGCGCTTGGGCTGACGCAAACGCAGCCTGCCATTCAAAAAAAAATCTTCGGTGATCTCAACGTCAGTATCGCTCATTGTCACGCAACTCGTGAGCCAGTCCTGCCTCGGTCAATAGCCGGCGAGCGTCGATATTGTCGTCCTCATGCACCAGGATACGGCGGGGAATGACGCCAGCCGAGCCCTCGAGGATGCTCATATTGTTGTCGAGCACGAGATGATGGATGTTTGCGCCAGCAAGCAAGGCGCCGACCGCCGAAACCAGGACAACATCATTGGTTCTCAGCAGTTCCCGCAACGCAGCCTCCGTCGTGATGGAGCGTCCAGGGGCTTCCCAGCGCTCTTGCCGCTTTGCGCGGCAGTTTCTATGGTGCCTCCATACTTATCCGGAGGCCTAGTGATCCGGTTCTGACATTCGTGTTGTACACTTCGCGCGCACTTTTCGAATGCCAGACCCAAGGATCACTAGAATTATAGATTTGTAGTGTCCTTTCGTATCCGACGTTTGCTCGAAAGGCGCTGTAGAATGAGGCAAACGTCGGATACAGGACGCTACCGTGGCAGTCATTGTTCCTTTCGAGAGCCACTCGACACCATCGATAGATCAACTGGTGACGCTTGTCGCCCCAGACATGGCGCGCGTCAACGCCACCATCCTGTCGCGGACCGGCTCCGAAGTCACGATGATCCCGGAGGTCGCCAATCATCTGATTTCGTCGGGCGGCAAGCGATTACGCCCGATGCTGACGCTGGCGATGGCGAACCTCACTGGATATTCGGGCGAAGGGCATATCAAGCTCGCCGCAGCCGTCGAATTTATGCACACGGCCACATTGCTTCACGACGATGTGGTCGATGAGAGCGAACTGCGGCGCGGCAAGCTCTCGGCACGAATGTTGTGGGGCAATGAGGCCAGCGTTCTCGTCGGCGACTTCCTGCTCGGTCAGGCATTTCGCATGATGGTCGAAGTCGGATCGCTGCGCGCATTGGATATCTTGTCGTCGGCTGCCGCCACCATCGCCGAAGGCGAGGTGATGCAGCTTGCAGCCGCGAAAAACACCGCTACGACCGAAGACGAGTATCTCGCGGTGGTGCGGGGAAAGACTGCCGAGCTATTTGCAGCCGCCTGCGAGGTCGGGCCAGTGATCGCCAACCGTCCGAAAGCCGAACAGACTGCGTGCCGGTCCGTCGGCATGAATCTCGGCATCGCATTTCAACTTGTGGACGATGTGCTGGACTACGGCGGCAAGGCCGCGAAACTCGGCAAAAACGTCGGCGACGATTTCCGCGAGGGCAAGATCACGCTGCCTGTCGTGCTGGCATTCCGTCGCGGCAACGATGTCGAACGTGAATTCTGGGTTCGTACTTTGGAGCGTGGCGAAATCGCCGATGGCGATCTCGATCACGCCATCGGGCTGATGACCAAACAGCGCACCCTGGAAGACGCCATGAGCCGCGCCCAGCATTACGGCGCGATGGCGGTCGATGCGCTGGCGCTGTTCCCGTCTTCGCCTATGAAGAATGCGCTCGAACAGGTCGTCGCATTCTGTCTCGCGCGGTCGCACTGAGAAAATATCAGCTCAGCGTTCCGGCGTGAACCCACCAATCCGGATGCGCTAGCGCAATCGCCTTCGCCGCCTCAGCCGCGTCATCGGCAGTCTTAAAAATCCCAAAGCACGTCGCACCCGAGCCTGACATGCGTGCGAGCCGGACGCCGGGAGCTATACGCAGCACCGCAAGAACGTCGCCGATCCGTGGCTCGACCTTGAGCGCCGGCGGTTCAAGATCATTGGTGCCGGCCGAAATCGCCTCACACCACACATCCGATGTCGCGACGTCGTCAGGCCAAGATTGCTCGCGTGGTTTGTTGTGACCGGCAAAAGCCTCGCCCTTGGCAAGACCGAGCGCCGCAAAAACGTCCTTCGTTGCCACAGCTATTCGTGGATTGACCATCACACATGGCAGCGCCGGCAATTCCAAATACGATAGGTTTTCACCGACACCCGTCATGGTGCAAGCGCGCGAGGCCAGACACACCGGAAGATCCGCGCCGGTCTGACGCGCCACATCGGCAAGACGCGGGTCGCTTGCGTCGATCCCATTGGCACGAGCAAGCAATCGAAGAGCGGCCGCAGCGTCAGCCGATCCGCCGCCGATCCCAGCCGCAACCGGTAAATGCTTCTCAAGCGTGAAATGCCCCGCCGTCATTCCCGCAATGCTTTCGCCGAGCGAAAGTGCTGCGCGGATCACGAGATTGTCTGGTCCTTCGCCGCAGTCCTGCGCGCGCGGACCGGTCGTTGTCAGCCGAAGATCTGGTGCGGGCGCAAGCGTCAGGGTGTCCGCGCAATCGGCGAACGCAACCAGACTTTCAATGTCATGATAACCGTCGGCGCGCCGACCGTGCACGCGCAAGGTGAGATTGACCTTGGCGCGCGCGGTTTCGATCAAAGGCGGCATTTTAACAAGGTGTTGAAGTTAGCCACCCTTGCCGTCTTCTTTCTTCTTGTCGGCCGATGCGGCGTTGGACGTATCTTCCGGAAGGCCGTCGCGCAGCTTGGCCTCGATCTTCGGCAACTCTTCAGGCTCAGGCTTGAGATCGCGCGCATGCGCCCACTGGAAGCGTGCTTCGAGCGTGCGGCCGACGCGCCAGTAAGCATCGCCGAGATGGTCGTTGATGGTCGGGTCTTCCGGCTTGAGATCGATCGCGCGTTCAAGATTTTTCACGGCGTTATCGTAGTCGGCGATACGAAAATAAGCCCAGCCCAGCGAATCCACGATATAGCCATCGTCGGGCCGTTGCTCGACCGCACGGCGTATCATCGTCATGGCTTCGCTGAGATTGATGCCCTGATCGACCCATGAGTAACCGAGATAATTGAGCACGTGCGCCTGATCGGGCTGCAATTCGAGCGCTTTTTTCAAGTCCTTTTCGGCCGTCGCCCATTGCTTCGAGCGTGCGGCCGACGCGCCAATAGGCATCGCCGAGATGGTCGTTGATGGTTGGGTCTTCCGGCTTGAGATCGATCGCGCGTTCAAGATTTTTCACGGCGTTATCGTAGTCGGCGATACGAAAATAAGCCCAGCCCAGCGAATCCACGATATAGCCATC
>JBBRGE010000211.1:0-4795 GCA_038241045.1 Hyphomicrobiales bacterium
ACAGGACTATCTGCTGCTGGCGCTGATCTTCACCATGATCGCGGGCATCGTACTCGGCATGGGAATGCCGACGACCCCTGCCTACATCATCATGACGGCGCTACTCGTGCCGGCCATCATCAAATTCGGGGTCGCCATTCCTGCCGCCCACATGTTTGCCTTCTATTTTGCCGTGCTGTCTGCCATCACGCCGCCGGTTGCCCTTGCGGTGTTTGCGGCGGCAGGCATCGCGCGCTCGAATCTCTGGGCGACAGGACTTGCGGCGATCCGCATCGCGGCAACAAGCTTCATCGTACCGTTCATGTTCGTCTATGAACCCGCATTGCTGATGATCGGCGACTGGCCGACGATCATCTGGAGCAGCCTGACGGCGGCCGGAGGTGTTCTCCTGTTTGCCGCAGGATTGCATGGATACTTCATCACGCACTCCCGGCTGTGGCAGAGCGCAGCGCTTGTAATCGGCGGACTGCTTCTGATCGAGCCGGGTATCAAGAGCGACTTGATCGGAGCGGCGCTGGTGGCAGCCGTTGCCATAACGCAGCTCGCAACTAGGCGCGGCGCGATGGCCGTCACGCCGTCCGTTGCAGGTGAGTGAACTAGATCCGGACGACGTACGCGAAGGCTGACGCATGCAAATGCGTCACAAGAACGCGGCGAAAACCTTATTTGCGGGGCCGGACTTTCTTGACATTCTTTTGCCCGCGCGACCCGTCGTCCCGCAACGTTTTGACGAGGCCCGCCGCCGCGCGTTTGGCAAAATCAGTTTTCACGCCGGCGGCCAGTTTCTTGGCTTGCGGAATCCATTTTTCGCGCTGGATGCGGCCCTCAAAGGCGAGGTAGCTGCCGACCCATTTGACGTTCGCTGGCGTCCATTTTGCAATTTGATCGAAATGCCAGATGCCGATCCCATGCAGCCGCCCTTCGTTCTGACGCCCTACGCCGCTGATCAGCTTGAGATCGTCGGCGACGCCGCCGCGCGGTGAGGCAAACCCCTGCGGCCGCGAACCCTCATGCTTGTCTTCATCCGCCAGGCGCGGCGCCGGGGGCGGCTTGCCCGCTGCAAGCGCGCGAGATTTGGAAACCGGCTGATCGTCGAAAGCCGATTTGATCCACCCTCCGACGAAGCAGCCGATAATATAAACGGCGAACGCCAGCAGCGCCGTCTCCAGCCACAATCCCGCGCGTCCGGGAAATAGCTGGAGCAGCGCAATGGCGAGACCGAAGACGAAAGCGATCAATCCCGATATCGCCCAGCCGGCGAACCAGTGCCTGCGCGGGTTGTTTGACCATGTCAGCAAGCCGACAACCGCGCCCACGAGAAAGGCGGCAATCAGCGAAGCCCAGAAATTCTGAAAATCGTAAAGCACGGGTGCCCCCAAAATTATTTGACGGTAAATTCAATACGTCGGTTCTGCGCCATGCCGGCTTCGGTCGTATTGGGCGCAACGGGCCGCGTATCGCCATAACCGATCGCCGAAATACGAGCGGGATCGACCGCGCGTTTGACCAGGTAATCCACCACCGATTGCGCCCGGGCTTTCGACAGCGTCAAATTGCCAGGCGCATCGCCGGTTGAATCGGTGTGACCGGCGACCTCGATGGAGCCGCTCTTGCATCGTTGGGCGATGGAGACGATGGCGTTGAGGAGTGGAAGCGCCACGTCGGCCAGTTTTGCGCTGGCCAGTTCGAACCGAATTCTTTCATTTTTTACCTTGGCGGAAAGTTCGGCTTGGCAATCCGCGGCGCCAAGGACAGGGAGCGGCGCTCCGGCAATCACCTTGCGGACCCCGAATGTTTTATCTGCTGCCAATATCTGAGGCGGCGACGATTTGCCGGACAGCGTGACGTCGCGCCCCGCGACGGTCATTGAAGGCTTGTCCGTCAAATTCGCGGACACGGCCGCGATGGCTGCCTTGGACCGATTTGTAAGGTCAGCCTCGACGATTTCCGTTTTGAGAAAATTTCCGAGAAACCACACAAGTGCCAGCGGAAGAAGGCCAGTCCACCATTTGATTGGCTGATGCATCAGCGAAGCCCTTCAAAAAAATAAAATAAAAATCGAGCGGTCAGGGATAATCCAGCGGCAAACAATGAAAGTAAATGGCGATCCCGGGAAGACTCGAACTTCCGACCTGCGGTTTAGGAAACCGCCGCTCTATCCGGCTGAGCTACGGGACCGAACGCTGCTGAGATGACTCAGCCTTAAACACTGCAACTTCAATATCAGAGCAAATCCAGCGCCGCCACCTGCCTTGTAACCGTCATGCCGCATAACTAATGTCTGGTGGGGTTAGGCGATCGACAGGAGATGACGATGGGTTTGCTCGACGTTCTCAACGGCATGCAGAATGGGCCGGACGGACAGTCCGATCCGAATGCAAAAGGCGGGATGTCGCCGATGACAATGGCGATTTTGGCGCTTCTTGCCTACAAGGCAGTCAAGCATGTCAGCGGCGGACAACCCGGCGCGGCACCTGCCGGACCTAAATCTTTGCCGGGCACGACGACGGCTGATGCCGGCGGAGGACTCGGTGGCCTGCTCGGCAACGTCATGAAAGGCCCGCTGGGCGGCGCGCTTGGTGGCATTCTCGCGGGCGGCGCCGCAGGGAGCGTGCTGAGCGGCGGTCTGGGCGATCTGCTCAAGCAATTCCAGCAGGGTGGCCATACAGAGACGGCCAATTCATGGGTCGGCACCGGCCCGAACAAACAGATTTCGGCGAACGATCTTGCATCGGCACTCGGTCCCGATCAGATCAACACGATCAGCGCACAAACGGGAATGTCGCGCGATGAGTTGCTTGCAAACCTCGCAAAGCAATTGCCCGAGATTATTAATCAGCTGACGCCGAACGGCAGGCTGCCAACCGAGCAGGAAGCTTCGCGCTGGATTTGATTGACGTCTTAAAAATATGGAGCGGTTTCATTCCGCTCCATATTCGATCGGATGAAAGACAAAAATTTCAATGCAACAAGGATAGCCGCAATGCTTCACATTCTTTTCGTCGGTCTTGTCGCCGGTTTCGTCGCGCGGCTGATTTCACCGGGTCCAAACAATCCCACCGGCTTCATCCTGACCATGGTGCTTGGCATTGCCGGAGCGTTTCTGGCGACCTTCATCGGCCAAGCCATCGGCCACTACAACGCCGATCAAGGCGCTGGCTACATCATGGCGACGATTGGCGCACTCGTAGTGCTCTTCATCTGGAACAGGCTTGTGGCGCGCGGCGCGATTTCCGACCTCGGCAACAAGATTTGATCGTCTCCCTTTATTTGGGGCGTCCCAGCGAATAGCCGACCAAGTGTGTGCCGGCGTCGATCCGGACACACTCGCCGGTCATGTGACCGGATTGAGGGCGCGCGAGGAAACAAACCACTTCGGCAACATCTTCAGCCTTTGAGGCGACCTGAAGCGGTGCACCGGACGCAACCGCTTCGCGAATGAGTTTGGTTGCGTCTTCGCCGCGGCCCTTGGTGAACCACGGCGTATCGATGAACCCAGGACAAACCGCGTTCACTCTTATCTTGGGTGCCAGCGCCCGCGCCAGCGACATCGTCATGGTGTTCAACGCGCCTTTGCTCGCCGCGTATGCAACCGATGAGCCGAAGCCAGAGAGACCTGCGACGGACGAAACGTTCACTACGGATGATGCGCGCCCCGACGCCTTCGACCCCGCTTCGAGCAAAGCGCGCGCGGCGCGCACCATCTGATAAGGCCCGATGGTGTTCACGGCGTAAAGTCGCTGGAAATCCTCTGCGGACAATCCATCGAGATTGTCGTGCGCCATATGTTTGGTGATACCCGCATTGTTGATGAGCGCGTCGAGCTTTCCCCAAGGTGCCGATGCAGCGACGATCTTCTTGCAATCTTCATCTTTAGAAACATCGCCCTGCACGACGACCACATCGCCGCCTGCGCTGCGGCAAAGGTCGGCGGTCTGCTCCGCTTCCTTCTTGCTGGACGAATAATTGATGACGACGCTGGAGCCTTCGCCGGCGAGAATTGCGGCTGACGCCGCACCAAGCCCCGATGCAGAGCCAGTGATAATCACCTTCAAACCGTCCTTGGCCATCGTCTCATTCCTTTTATTTCCCGGCGTGCTTCGGCGCTCCGAATGCGCGGCAAACTATCGGCAGACACTAAGATAGAACAGTCCTTTTCGCATGTTCGCTGTGCGTCATGGCAGCTATCGTCGCTTGTCATCGATATCGCTTTTCATCATCATGGAAGCCAACAACGGCGGTGGCGGCGATACCCGCTGTGCAGGATCGCATCGCCCGCCCGATGATTGGAAAGCCGCGTGGCCGAAACCGAGAATATCGTCGCGGACACAGCGAATCGCATTTTCGCAGATCTTGCCGATGCGCAATCCATCAACAGCGCAAAGAACGACGATTGGAAGGCGCCGCTCTGGGCGGCACTCACCGATGCCGGCCTGCCGCTGTCATGGGTTGCGGAAGATTGCGGCGGCTCGGGCGCAACGCTGGCGGAAGGTTTTGGCGTCGTCTCGGTTGCGGGCCGTCACGCGCTCGCCATGCCGTTGGTCGAAACAATGCTCGCGGGCTGGTTGTTGTCGCAGGCCGGCATTGCCTCGCCCGGCGGCGCGATGACGGTTGCGCCTGCGTCGCCACGAGATCGCGTGACGCTCAACACGGACTGCACACTGAGCGGACGCGCGCGCGGAATTCCATTCGCCAGCGACGCAAATCATATCGTGGTCATTGCGCAGGCACCGAGTGGTTTTGACATTGCGCTCATCGAGGCATCCGCCTGCCGAGTCGAGGCTGGCGAAAGCAT
>JBBRGE010000212.1:0-4781 GCA_038241045.1 Hyphomicrobiales bacterium
AAGGGATTTCGGCGATGTTCGTTCGTTCGGCACAGCTTGCCTTGCGATCAGGCAGGTCATGGATTGTCCAATAGCGTTGGGGTCGAGTGAGCCAAGCAAAATCCTCTCCTGAAAACGGGTTGTCCCGGTGGCCGGTCTTGGTCAGCGCCGCGCTGCTCGGGCTTGCCCTCGCCGGGTGCTCAACTCAGGTTGCCGATCTTCCGCTTTTTGGCCTGCCTGCCAACACACCCGCCCGTCCAGCTAATCCCGGCGAATTTCCAGCCGTCCACGACATTCCAGCCGCTCGTGCGGAGGCAGTCCTGACGCCCGCACAGCAGGAAAAGATGGAGAAGGACTTAGTGGCCGCCCGCAACCGGCAAGCCAGCGGCGTCCAGAAGGCCTCCCAGCGTCCGAACTGATTTTCGAGGCTTTGCGGGATGCGGCACGCGCGATAGTCGTGCTAAAAACACCAAGATTCAGCCGGAAGAACGCCCGTTCGCGGATATCCTCATCGTTTTGCGTACAAATTCGCGTAAGATAATGATGTGCCGGATTACCCGTGTTGCACCGAATTTCGCTTCGGCAGTAAACGCGCTACCACCCACCTGCTTTGCCGGTCATCGGAGCCGATCCATGGAAGAGTTCTACCGTATTCGCCGTCTGCCGCCTTACGTGTTCGAACAGGTCAATCGAGCCAAGGCAGCCGCGCGCAATGCGGGAGCCGATATTATCGATCTGGGAATGGGCAATCCCGACCTGCAGACGCCGCCGCATGTGATCGAAAAGTTGAAGGAAACGCTCGGCAAGCCGCGCACCGATCGCTATTCGGCGTCGCGAGGTATCACCGGCTTACGGCGTGCCCAGGCGGCGTACTATGAGCGGCGGTTCGGCGTGAAGCTCAATCCCGAAACCCAGATCGTGGCGACGCTCGGTTCCAAAGAGGGTTTTGCCAACGTCGCTCAGGCGATCACCGCGCCCGGTGACGTGGTGCTGGTGCCGAACCCCAGCTATCCAATTCATGCATTCGGATTTTTGATGGCCGGCGGCGTTGTTCGTTCGGTGCCAGCCGAGCCGACGCCGGATATTTTTGCGCATCTGGAACGCGCGATCGTTCATTCCATTCCAAAACCCATCGCGATGATCGCGTGTTATCCGTCGAACCCGACGGCCTATGTGGCTTCGCTCGATTTCTACAAAGACCTTGTGGCGTTCGCTAAGAAACACGAGATTTTCATTCTGTCCGATCTGGCCTACGCTGAACTGTATTTCGACGGCGTGCCGCCGCCATCGGTGCTGCAGGTGCCGGGTGCAATCGACATCACCGTCGAGTTCACCTCGATGTCGAAAACATTCTCGATGGCGGGCTGGCGAATGGGATTTGCGGTCGGCAATGAGCGCATCATCGCAGCCCTTGCGCGCGTCAAATCCTACCTCGACTACGGCGCGTTCACGCCGGTTCAGGTCGCGGCGACTGCTGCGTTGAACGGTCCGCAGGATTGCATCAAGGAAATGCGCGACACTTATCGCAAGCGCCGCGACGCGCTGGTGGAATCATTCGGTCGCGCGGGATGGGACATTCCGCCGCCCGCAGCTTCGATGTTTGCATGGGCGCCGCTGCCGGAAAAATTCAAGGATGTCGGTAGCATGCAGTTCTCCACGCTGATGGTTGAGAAATCGGGCGTCGTCGTATCGCCGGGCGTTGCCTTCGGCGAGCACGGCGAGGGATATGTGCGCATCGCGATGGTCGAGAACGAACAGCGTATTCGCCAGGCTGCGCGCAACATTAAGCGCTTCCTTGAAACAGGCGTCGATTCGTTGCACAACGTGGTTCCTCACGCCAACCGGCGATAGGCATGATCCCGAAAAGTCGCACCCGGTTTGCGGACCAGTTCATGCCTAAATTATAAGAGTCTTCCGGCAGGTTTTCGTCTCATGGTCGCACCACTCAAAGTGGGCATTGCGGGTCTTGGCACCGTGGGTGCCGAAGTCGTTCGCCTGATCGAAAGTCAGGGCCGGTTGCTGGCTGCGCGTTGCGGGCGCGGCATTCGTGTGACGGCGGTGACGGCGCGCTCAAAGGTCAAGAAGCGTGGGCTCGATCTCAAAGACGTCGATTGGGTCAAAAGCCCGCTGGCGCTCGCCAATGACCCGAAGATCGATTGCTTCGTCGAACTGATGGGTGGTTCGGGAGAGCCTGCGCTGTCGGCTATCGAAGCCGCGCTGAAGAACGGCAAGTCGGTTGTCACTGCCAACAAAGCTTTGATCGCCAAGCATGGATGGCGGCTTGCGATTTTGGCCGAAAAGCATGGTGGCGCTTTGAATTTTGAAGCTGCAGTCGGCGCCGCGATCCCCGTCATCAAGACGCTGCGCGAGGGATTAGCTGGAACCGGCATCAACCGCGTTTACGGAATTCTCAATGGCACTTGCAATTACATCCTGACCCGGATGGAGAAAGAAGGGCTGTCGTTCGCGGAATGTCTCAAGGATGCGCAGCGGTTGGGCTACGCCGAAGCCAATCCATCGTTCGATGTCGATGGCCACGATACAGCTCAGAAGCTGGCCATTCTCGCAAGTCTCGCATTCGGCACTAAGGTCAATCAAAACGCGGTCTACGTCGAAGGCATTTCCTCCATCGCTCCGGAAGATTTGCGCGCGGCGGAAGAACTCGGCTACCGCGTCAAATTGCTCGGCGTCGCCGTCAAGACCGAAACCGGAATCGAACAGCGCGTCCACCCAACGATGGTGCCGCGTTCATCCTCGATCGCGCAGGTGATGGGCGTCACCAACGCCGTGACGATTGATGGCGAAGGCATCCCGCCGATCACGTTGGTCGGTCCGGGTGCGGGAGGGGCAGCAACCGCCTCCGCCGTGGTCGCGGATATTGCCGATGTCGCGCGCGGCATTCGCGCACGACCGTTTGGCCGCCCGATCGAGAAACTGAAATCCACAACTAAAGCGCCGATGAAGCGTCACGAAGGCGGGTATTATATCCGCCTCATGGCACGCGACCTGGCAGGCACCGCCGCAACCATCGCAACGCGGCTGGCCGAGCAGAAAATTTCCATTGAATCGATCGTGCAGCGTCATCCGGATGGCGCACGCGATCTGCTAGGCAAGAACGGCAAGCCGGCGCCAGTCCCGGTGATTCTGATTACTTACGCGACATCCGAAGACGCCGTACACCGCGCGTTGCAGGCTGTGCAGAATGACCGGGTGATAACCGGCCGCCCGCAGGTCATACGGATCGAGAAGAACTGATAGATTTATCCGCCGTAACAGAGATGTGCGGCATTCGCGACGCTTGAGGAGTTAATTTATGTCCGTGACGATTTCCGTTCCGCCGCAGCTTTTGCTGGAACGCATTCTGACTCTTGAAATCGTTCGCGTGACCGAACGCGCTGCGGTATCGGCTGCGCGTCTGCGTGGCCACGGCAATGAGAAGGCGGCGGATCAGGCGGCCGTCGATGCAATGCGGCGCGAACTGAACAAGATTCCAATTCAGGGCACCGTCGTGATCGGCGAGGGCGAGCGCGACGAAGCACCGATGTTGTTCATCGGTGAAAAAGTCGGCGCAGAAGGTGGGCCCTTAGTCGATATCGCGGTCGACCCACTTGAAGGCACGACGCTGTGCGCCAAAAATATGCCGGGCGCGATCGCGACGATGGCGATGGCCGAAGGCGGCACCCTTTTGAACGCACCTGACGTTTATATGCAGAAGATCGCCATCGGTCCGGGCTATGCGAAGAACGTGATCGACCTCGATGCGCCGCCTGCGGACAATATCCGCCGCCTTGCTCGCGCTAAGGACGTTCATCCGTCTGCTATTACGGTGCTGGTTTTGGATCGCCCGCGCCACGCCGACATCATCAATGCCATACGCGGGACTGGCGCTGCGGTGCGTCTCATCACAGACGGCGATGTAGCCGGTGTCATTCACACAGCCGATTCGGAGAATACCGGCGTTGATATCTACATTGGCACCGGCGGTGCGCCGGAAGGCGTGCTTGCAGCCGCCGCGTTGCGTTGTATTGGCGGGCAAATGCAATGTCGTCTCATTCTCGATACCGATGAAAAGCGCGAGCGCGCCAAGAAAATGGGCGTCACCGATCCGAAGATGATTTACGGCATCGAGGACATGGCGAAAGGCGATTGTCTGTTTGCAGCAACCGGCGTGACCGACGGCTCGCTCCTGTCGGGCGTTAAGTTTCGCAAGAACGTCATCGAGACCGAAACCGTTGTGATGCGTTCGGTGACGGGTACGGTGCGCTACATCAAGGGCGAGCATCGCCAGTTCGAAAAATTCCATCTCGACTAAGTATGAAGCCGAAAATGTGAAGCGGTTTTCGGACGACATCATGCCCATAGAAACCGACCCGACATGAGCGAGCACCTGCTGATCCGTCCCGTTCGCGAGGATGAGCGTGCCGACTGGGACCCGTTGTGGACGGGCTATCTCAAATTCTACAAAGCGACAATCGCGCCCGAGACAACCGATATGACGTGGCAGCGCTTTCACGACGACAGCGAGCCGATGTATGTGCTCGGTGCCTACATCGACGGCAAGCTCACCGGCATCGTTCATTACCTCTTCCACCGGTCGTGCTGGACGGTCGGCAATTATTGCTACCTTCAGGATTTGTTTGTCACCGATGACGCGCGGGGCCACGGTGCCGGACGCGCTTTGATCGAAGCGGTATATGAACGGGCAAAAGCCGCAGGCGCGAGCAGGGTTCACTGGCTGACGCAGAACGATAATGCGCAAGCGCGCATCCTATACGATCAGGTCGCCGACAATTCCGGCTTCA
>JBBRGE010000213.1:0-4756 GCA_038241045.1 Hyphomicrobiales bacterium
TCTCGGCGACACGCTGCTCTTCGTCGTAACCGATCGGCTCTCCGCCTTCGATGTCATTTTGCCTGATCCGATTCCGAGCAAAGGCGCAGTGTTGAATCAACTCTCCGCCTTTTGGTTCAAACGCTTCGACAAGATCGACAACCACTTCATCACCGCGGATTTCGATCAATTCCCGAAAGAGCTGCAAGGTTTCCGCGAGCAACTCGCCGGTCGCTCGATGATCGTGAAAAAAACGCAACCGCTCGCGGTCGAGTGTGTGGTGCGCGGTTATCTCGCCGGGTCCGGTTGGAAAGAATATCAAAAGTCCCAGAGTGTTTGCGGAATCAAACTGCCGCCGGGTTTGCAGCTCGCATCGAAATTACCGGAGCCCATCTTCACGCCTTCAACCAAAGCGGATGAAGGCCACGACGAAAACATCGACATGAAACGTTGCGCCGAAATTCTGGGCGACGAACTCGCGCAACGCGTCAGCAAACTCAGCCTGGAAATTTATTCTACCGGTCGCGAATACGCAGCGCAACGCGGGATCATCATCGCCGACACCAAGTTCGAGTTCGGCAAGATCGACAACCAACTTTTGTTGATCGACGAAGTCCTTACGCCGGATTCATCGCGCTTCTGGCCGGCCGATCAATACGTCGTCGGTCAAAGCCCGCCGAGCTTCGACAAACAATTGGTGCGCGATTATCTGGAGACGCTCGATTGGGACAAGACGCCGCCCGCGTCGAAATTACCGCGCGAGATCATCGAGAAGACGTCGGCGAAATACGTCGAAGCGTTTGAGCAGATCGGCGGCGAAAAGTTAAAATAAAATCACGACCATCCAAGCACGATTGTCATTCCGCGCGACGCGTGGAACCTCACATTGGGTGATAGATCACGCATTTGTCGCCAGCGTGACACAAGCTTCGTCGGTGGGGTCCCTCGCCGTCTTCGCGGCTCGGGATGACACCGTGATGTTATTTGTTATTTGAGCAATTCGCTGACAAGCGTTTTCTCTTCGCGCAACTCCGCGACCGACTTGTCGATCTTGTCGCGGCTGAATTCGTTGATCGGAACGTTTTGCACGATCTCCCATTTCCCGCCGCGGCTGCGAATCGGAAAAGACGAGATCAATCCTTTGTCCACGTTGTAGCTGCCGTCCGAACAAACGGCGACGCTGTTCCAGTCGTCTCCTTTATCGGTGGTGAGCGAGCGAACCGAATCGACAATTGCGTTCGCGGCTGAGCCGGCGTAGGAAAGTCCGCGCGCCTTGATGATGGCCGCGCCGCGTTGTTGCACGGTGGCGATGAAGGTTTCTTTCAACCACGCCTCGTCGCCGATCACTTCGTTGGCCGGTCGATTGTCGATCTTCGCGTTGTAAAAATCGGGATACTGCGTCGCGGAATGATTTCCCCAGATGGTCATGTTGCTCACCTTGGTGACGGCGACGCCAGCCTTCTGCGCGAGTTGCGCCTTGGCGCGATTCTCATCGAGCCGGGTCATGGCAAACCAACGATCCGGCGGAATCTTTTTCGCGTTGTTCATCGCGATGAGGCAATTGGTGTTGCACGGATTTCCGATGACGAGCACGCGGACATCGGCGGCCGCGTTTTTCTCGATGGCCTGACCCTGACCGATGAAAATCTTGCCGTTGATGCCGAGCAAATCGCCGCGTTCCATTCCGGCTTTGCGCGGAATGCTGCCCACGAGCAACGCCCAATTCACGTCGCGAAATCCTTCGTTCAGATCGGCCGTCGGTACGATCGAATGCAAAAGCGGAAAGGCGCAGTCGTTCAATTCCATGACCACGCCTTCGAGCGCACCGAGCGCGGGCGGAATTTCAATGAGATGAAGTGCGACCGGTTGGTCTTTGCCAAACATTTCACCGGAAGCGATGCGAAAAAGAAGCGAGTAACCGATCTGCCCGGCCGCGCCGGTGATTGCGACTTTAATTGGAGAAGCCATCCTTATTCTTTAGCCACAGATCGACACAGATAAACACAGATTTTTCTGCACGAAGAAATTCAGTTTCGCTTCTCTATTCCGAATCTGTGAAAATCTGTGTTCATCTGTGGCTAAATTCGTCCGTTCTTTTCCAGCAGCTCGCGGATGACCAGCATGCGGCGTTGTTCCGTTCGACTGGAGCGCAACTGCGCCACGGTCCGTTGCATTCGCCGCGTCCAATTTGAATTCGCCGCGGTGCCCGGAACGTTGAAACGATATTTGCGCGCAAGCAAATCGGTCAGCATCACGACTGCAATCCAGGCGTTACTCGCAAAAAGCGCGTCCATGATTGCGGGATAAAAATGTCGTTCGAAATCGATCGGATGTTCCTGTGGCTTAAAGCCGGCGAAGTCCGCCATTCTATTTAAATCCTGGCGCGCCTGGTCCGATGTCGATCTTTCCTCTTCGACCGCTTCTTCCCACATCGCGCGAATCGGTTTGTGATCGTGCGTCGCATAGGTGGTAACGGAGAGGCGTTCATATTCGCTGCCGGGAATCACGCGGTCGTGCCGCGTTTCCCATTGCGGAATCTTGAAGCCGGCGATGCCTAACGATCGCAAATTCGGCCGCATGTAATTGGGCACCGTTCCCAGATCTTCTCCGGCCACGCGGGTGTCGCCGCATTCTTCCAGCACGGCCCGCAGATATTCTTCGCCCTCGCGCCGATTCGCTTCGCAGTCCTCCTGCGCGTCGTCGCCGCGCGGAGCAAATCCGGGTTCGCGGCCGTTTGTCTTTTGCAGCATCTCTTGTCGATCTAGCGGGAGAAACTCCTGGTTCCTCGTCGGCCGCCATGGAAACGCGTAGATGCGATAAAATCCGAGCACGTGATCAATGCGAAAGACGTCGAAGATTTCGCGAACGCCGCGGACGCGTTGTTGCCACCAGGCGAAATGATTCGCGCGCATCGCGTCCCAGCGATAAAGCGGGATGCCCCAATTCTGTCCCCACTTCTGCGTGAACTCATCATCCTTGAAGTACGGCTCGGGTGGCGCGCCGCCCGACCAATCGAGCACGAACTCGTTAGGTTGAGCAAAGACATCGGCACTGTAATAACTCACGCCGAACGGAATGTCGCCCATGAGCGCGACACCGCGTTCGGACGCATACGATCTGATCTCGCGCCATTGCTCGTGTGCGATCCATTGCACGTAGCGAAAGAAATTTTGACGGTGCGCGAAACGTGATTGTCGATCTTGCGGCAAATCTCGCAGCCATTCCCGGGCTTTCTCGATGGTTTGTAGTTTCGGTCGCCATTGGTCCCAGACTTCCGAGCCGCGATTTGTTTCCATGAGCGCGCGGAAAAATGCGTAGTCATCGAGCCACTCGGCTTCGTCGGCGCAGAATTGTTGGAAATGCGCTTGTCGATCTTGCGCGGCGTTGGCGAAATTCGAGAATGCTTTCTCGAGCAGGTGTTGCTTTAGTTTTTTGACTCGCCGGTATTTCACCGAGCCGCGGCGAAGTTTTGCAAGATCGACATCGGCAATGGCGGCGTCGAAATCTTCGCGCGTCAAATCTTCCGGCGAGCCGGGCGCGAGATGCAACGTCGTCGGTTCGAGCGCGCGCGAGCTGATCGCATTGTAGGGACTGTTGTCGCCGCCGGTCTCATTGATGGGCAGCATTTGCACAAGCTTGAAACCAATTTCCGCGGCCCAATCAATGAACTCGCGCAACGCGGCGATGTCGCCGACGCCGAGATCGTCTTCGCGGCGCAGCGCAAACAGCGGTGCGAGGACGCCGACGATGCGTTTTTCCGGAGAAAGATTCATTTAGCCACAGATGGACACAGATGAAACACAGATCAGAAGAGGAAACGCTTAAACTCTACTTTTGTTCGGCCAAAGTTGATTAGCAGGCCGAGCTTGAGGCCGGTTGCTTTCAGTTCGTTAAGCAACTGTGCTTCGTCGCGTTTGTCGTATTGCGGCGCGATTTTGATTTCGACCAGCACAACATCGTTAACGATTACATCGGCGTCGTACTCGCCCACGATCACGTCCTTGTACCGAACCGTGATCCTCTTCTCTAACGCCGCCGCGAAGCCGCGTTGCAACAGTTCAACTTGAAGTGCGCGGTGATACACGCGTTCCAGAAAACCGTAACCAAGATGATTATGAACTTCGAAGGCGGCGCCGATAACCGCTTCTGTAATCTCCTTATGCGGAAACGGTGTTTCGCCTTCAGGTGCGATCTCAAGCATTCTTTATCCGTGAAAATCTGTGTTCATCTGTGGCTAAGACTTAAACTTTATTTACCTGCCAGTCTTCCAGCAGCTCGTTAGGGATTTCCTTGAGGAACCGCGAGGGGCGTTGGAAGACATCGCCGTAACCGGCGTTTAATCGCATGTGCGGATAGCTTAGATAAAGTTCGTCGCGCGCGCGGGTGACCGCGACGTAGAAAAGACGGCGCTCTTCTTCGAGGGCGTCGCGGGTGTCGAGCGAACGGCTGCTCGGAAACATTCCGTCGGTCAGCCAAATAATGAAGACGGCGTGAAACTCGAGACCTTTGGCTTGGTGAACCGATGACAGATTGACCGCTTCCTTGTCGGCGTTTTGGTTCGGCGCCACTTCCGCGTCGACGTTGCTGATGAGGGCGAGTTGCGAGAGGAATTCGTTCAGATCTTTGAATTGGCGCGCAAAGGCGGCGAGTTGGTTCAAATCTTCACGACGCAACTCATAGTTCGTGAAATTTACTTTGGCGTAGTCATCATAGATCGCCTCGACCACCGATGTGATCATTTCCGACGGCGGATTTGCCTGACCGCCGGGCGCGATTT
>JBBRGE010000214.1:0-4748 GCA_038241045.1 Hyphomicrobiales bacterium
TTTACCTCAAGGACGTCTGGCCGACGTCGAAGGAGATCAACGCGTTCACCAAGAAATTCGTCACTTCAAAGGTGTTCAAGAAGAAATACGCCGACGTGTTCAAGGGCGACGCCAACTGGCGCAAAATTAAGACGGTGACGAGCGACACTTACGCATGGAACATGTCATCGACCTATGTGCAAAACCCGCCTTACTTTGAAGGCATGAAGATGACGCCGGAGCCGATTGTCGACGTGCTCGACGCGCGCATACTTGCGATGTTCGGCGACAAGATCACAACGGACCACATTTCTCCCGCGGGCGCGATCAAGCTGACGTCCCCGGCTGGACAATATCTCTCTGAACATCAGGTACGCCCAGCCGACTTCAATCAGTACGGCACGCGGCGCGGCAACCATGAAGTGATGATGCGCGGCACTTTCGCAAACATTCGCATCAAGAATTTCATGATGAAGGGTGCCGACGGCAACATTCCCGAAGGCGGCATGACCAAGCATTGGCCGGATGGTGAAGCGATGTCGATATACGCCGCCGCGATGAAGTATCAACAGGAGCAGGTGCCGCTCGTAGTGTTCGCAGGCGCCGAGTACGGCAACGGATCGTCGCGCGACTGGGCGGCCAAGGGAACGCGCCTGCTCGGCGTGCGTGCGGTCATCACCCAGAGTTTTGAGCGCATCCATCGCTCGAACCTGGTCGGCATGGGAGTGTTGCCACTGACGTTTGAAAACGGCGCTTCCTGGCAGTCGATCGGGTTGAAAGGCGATGAAAAAGTCACGATTCGTGGACTGCAGGGTGAATTGAAGCCGCGTCAGACGTTGACTGCCGAGATCGCGTCGAGCGACGGTTCGGTCAAGAAGGTGTCGTTGCTTTGCCGGATCGATACCCTCGACGAACTGGAATACTACCGCAATGGCGGCATTCTTCATTATGTGCTGCGCAAACTGGCCGCGTGATCGGAGAGTTTGCGAGCGCTTCCGCGTCAAATGACGAGCGAACGGGCTTGAAAACGTATCCGTGAACAGGCTCACTGCGACGTGAGTAGCAGGCATTCGAGAGGCGGCCTAAGACGGGGCTGCCTTCGTGCTGATGAAGGTGTGAATTATTTTGCGAGACGTGGCGTGACCCTCGACGACCTCAAAGAGCGAGCAAAAAGCAACGCAGCCACTTTGCTGTCGGGTGCTCTAGGAGTCGTCGCCGTGATAGCCAGCGTCACGTCGTCATCGGCTGCCGATCCCCGCGCTGTTGTTGAGTTGTTCACGTCGCAGGGATGCTCGTCGTGCCCGCCGGCCGACAAGGTGCTTGGTGAGCTTGCGAAAGACCCAAACGTGATCGCGCTCAGTCTGCCGGTTGATTATTGGGATTATCTCGGCTGGAAAGATACGCTTGCAGATCCGCGGTTCAGCGCGCGTCAGAAGGCCTATTCGAGTATGCGCGGAGATCGCGACGTCTATACGCCGCAGGCCGTGGTGAACGGTTCTGTCCATGTGCTCGGCAGCAATCGCTCGGGAATCGAGACGGCAGCAGTCGTCTCTAAAAACACTGGCGACGTGATGTCGGTGCCGGTGACGCTCACCAAGTCAGGCAAGCAGATCAATGTCGCTATTGCGGCGGCGAACGGCAGGTCCGGCGAGGTCTGGATTTGCGCGGTGTCTAAGCAGGTTCCGATCACAATCGCTCGTGGCGAAAATCGC
Source organism: Hyphomicrobiales bacterium (assembly GCA_038241045.1). Classification (GTDB taxonomy): domain Bacteria; phylum Pseudomonadota; class Alphaproteobacteria; order Rhizobiales; family Xanthobacteraceae; genus Afipia. Next base: position 1,692 of record JBBRGE010000214.1, read on the forward strand.
GGTCATCAGATCGTCTACCATAACGTCGTTCGTAACGTCCTCAAGGTCGGCGACTGGAACGGCAAGGCCGTCAATTGGAGCGTGCCGCTCGAAAATATCGCGCGGGACGATGTCGATGCGGCGGCAGTCTATGTTCAGGATGGTAGCCGCGACAAACCGGGCGCAATGCTCGGCGCGGCGTTCACCTCGCTGAACTGAACCACCTTTCCTAAATTCGCTGCAAGGCACGCGCATGTATGAGTCATGTGGCAGCCAACGCTGCAAAGAAAAAGACCGGCTTGCGCCGGCCTGAGATATTGGGGATCACCTGCGAACTAGACCCGATCCCGACGACCCCGGGGGGCTGGGGGCTGAGGAATCCGGTGCCGAAAGGACCGGGTCAACGCAGTTTCAGTTTTATCGCCGTCCAGCTTGGCGGCCAATTGACGGAATTCGGGCGGCATTATGATTTGGCTAACTTAAGCGTGATGCCGCGAAGGACGTATTGTCGCTGTGCTGCGTGTTGCATTTCGCGCTTGCGGCCAAGCCGGCGCGGGTGGATCATGTCGAGCGCGACGAGCAAAAGTGTCGTGCGGTTTTGCGTCCGGTCGCGCTCTTTTTATTAGTGCGCATGATCTTGTCGCCGAACCGCATACACTTCGGCGGATCATGCGGCCAATGACATTCGGAGACGCCGATGAGTTCAGTGTCGGGTGATACGGATTTGAACGACGCGAGAAGCGCCGCGTCCGCGCCATTGCCTAACGTCACCTTCAGCCGCCTCGAACTTAATCGCATTCTCAATCTCTACGGGCGGATGGTCGCAGGCGGCGAGTGGCGCGATTACGCCATCGACTTTCTGAAGGACCGCGCCGTATTTTCGATCTTCCGCCGCGCTTCGGAAGTACCGATCTACCGCATCGAGAAAGACCCCCGCCTTTCGCGCAAGCAGGGAGCATACAGCGTAGTCGCCGCGAGCGGTCAGATCCTGCGGCGCGGGCACGAACTGGATCGCGTGCTACTGGTCATCGACCGCAAGCTCGAACTGGTCTGATTATTCTCGCGGCAGAATAGACGCGCCAACGCCGAGGCCGCGTTGCATCAGAACGCTGTCGAGCCAGCGTCCGAACTTGAATCCGACATTGGGGTGCGTTCCGATTGTCTGGAATCCCGCCCGCGAGTGCAGGGCGATCGATCTGATATTGGCGGAATCGCCGATCACGGCGATCATCTGTCGGTAGCCGCGTGCTTCGGATTGAGCGATCAGTTCGCCAAGCAATGCCGTTCCAATGCCGCGCTGCTGGCTTTCAGGGGCGAGATAGATCGAATCCTCGACAGTGAAGCGATAGGCAGGCCGCGGTCTGTAGGACCCGGCGTAGGCATAACCGGCAACGTCGCTCCCCACGGTTGCAACCAAATAGGGCGAGTTGCACTCGATGAGTGCGCGGTAACGTTCTGTCATCCCGGTCAGGTCAGGCGGGTCGAGTTCGAACGTCGCGGTGCCTGTACGCACCGCATGCCCGTAAATCGCCGTGATGGCCGGCAAATCCCCAAGCACTGCGGGTCGAATCGTCATATCCGGCATGTCTGAAAGACTAGATTCGCGAGCACCAAAACAAAAGCCCCGGCGGTGAGGCCGGGGCTTGCGTTATTGAATGACCAGGATCGTCAGTCGCGCTGTCCAAGGAGCTGCAGCAGCAGCGTGAACAGGTTGATGAAGTTCAGGTAGAGCGACAGCGCACCGGTGATGGCTGCCTTCTCTGCCACGTCTCCACCCTGACTGGCGTATCCGTAGATGTAATCGTTCTTTAGCCGCTGCGTATCCCAGGCGGTGAGGCCCGCGAAGATCAGCACGCCGACCACCGACACGATGAACTGCAGCATCGAGCTCGCAACGAAGATATTCACAACGCTGGCAATGATGAGGCCGAACAGACCCATCATCAAAAACGAACCCATGCCCGTCATGTCACGCTTGGTGGTGTAGCCATAGAGGCTCAACGCACCGAACGAAGCGGCCGTGATGAAGAACACGCGCACGATCGAGGTGTGTGTGTAGACCAAGAAGATGGACGAGAGTGAAATGCCCATCAGCGCCGCGAATGCCCAGAACAGCATCTGCGCGGTTGCCGGACGCAGGCGGTTGATGCCGAACGAAATGGCGAACACCATCACCAGTGGTGCAAGCATGAACACCCATTTCAGCGGGCTGACGAACATCGTCACGCCGAACGGGGTCAGGTACTGACCGCTCTTCATCGCGATCGCAGCGCCGGACGCGGATTTGGCAGCCGCACCCGCGTCGCCGGTGACGGCAAACATGTACACGCCCAGCGCCGCCAGGCCAGTGATGGCCAAGCCGATCGACATGTAGTTGTAAATCTTGAGCATGTACGAGCGCAGACCGGCATCGACGGTCGCGGCGTCAGCGCGCCCGGCGGCCCGGCCGAATGGAGAAGTGTAGTTACGGTCCAAGTCCGACATTGTCGAAACCTCGTGGTTGACTGGCGAATGCGAAGGGTCAGCGCCGCCAGCTATAAGTTATTCCCGGAACCCTGTTAAGCAGTCTTGCGACGCGTTCACCGAAATTCCGAACCCTCAGGGTATGTGGGAAACTACCACAGGCGGTACAAGTTCAGGCGCGTGGCGGAATGTCGCGAAACCCGCTTTTGGGCTGCTACATATTGTCATAAGTTTCGCAGAACCGTGGCGGGCTTTTGATTAAGAGCCAGTAACGTTCCTGCGAGTCCAAGGCCGACCGTCACGGCAAGCGCCGCAAGCACGACGATTGCTGCGCTGCCCGCCTGCCAGACGAAACTCAGGGTCATTAACCGGGTCACGATCTGCCAGGCGGCGATCGATCCAGCCGCCACACCAAAGACGGCGGTGGCCAGCCCGATCATCAGATATTCCAGCGCATAGGCCCCAATCAGGCGGGCCCGTGTGGCGCCCAGCGTCTTCAGGATCACCGCGTCGTAAACGCGATGGCGATGCCCGGCAGCGAGCGCGCCTCCCAGCACCAGAATTGCGGCAATCAATGTCACGGAACTCGCTCCACGGATTGCCAGAACGAGGTTG
>JBBRGE010000215.1:0-4741 GCA_038241045.1 Hyphomicrobiales bacterium
CTTTCGTCACCGGCCCCTTGCCGTTCATCATGTTGATTGCATAGCGGCCGGAATCCGCCTTGCCGACTTTCAGCACGCGATGATTCAATTGAACATCGGCATCGATCTCACTTTTGAGGCCGTGAATGAGTTGCTCGTTGCCATTCTGGATCGAATAGAGGCCGATATAGCCTTCAACATCCATCACGAAATTCTTCAGCGCGTTGAGGCCATTGGTGTTGTGGGATTCGGTCGCAATGTCGGATCGCGCCATTACTTTCAGAAAGCGCTTGGCGACCGGATCGGCGACTTCGCGATCAAGCAATTCCTCGCAACTGATGTAAGCCCAAGGGTGTTCGTTGTCGTGCGCGCCGACGCCTTCGTAGTATTCGACCGGCGTCACCATGCCCGCGCATTTGTTACGGAAATCCTCGATCGCCTTAGCGGTCGCAGCACCGTATTTTCGGCGCATGCCCGGCACGTCGTCGAGCAGTTCGCCATCGAGCTGAACCTGTTCGGCGTCCATCGGGATGGTCTGCAGGCCGAAATGCTGCACCAGTTCCCGCAACGGGTCGGGGCCGGTCATGGAGTAGTCGTAGATTTCGGCAACACCAGCTTCGTACATCGCGGGCGCTGTATCGAATGTCTTGGTGAGGATTTTACCGCCCACTCGTTCGGATGCCTCATAGATAGTGACGCGGCAAAGCGGTCCCAGCTTTTTCTTGAGGTACCAGGCACTCATCAAACCGCCTGGGCCGCCACCAATGATCGCCAAATCGAGCATCGTCGTTTTCGTCCCCGCCTGCACCGCGCTGTCACAATTGCGCGCCGCTAAGTCACCTTAACCAAAAGCCTTTCTCGGCTGAAGGAAAGATGAACAAAGCACGATCCGTAGCGAAATTGGGGGTGTAGGTAGCAAAAAGACCGCTCGTAGGCGGCCTTTTCATTGTTAGTGCTAACGGCTGCCGTTTTATTCGGCAGGCAGCAGGGCTAGAGATTCAGCCTCCGTACCGACGGCACGATGGTCGCCAGTTCCACCTGCTATCCTACTCGTCGAGGATCGGCTTCGTGCCCAACTGGCGGCCTTCGGTCCTTATCCACACCATTGGCGCCGCACGGGCAAAATTTGCGGGGACCAGCAATCGTTCCATCTGTATCAACGTACATCGGGTTCGCCTCCGACTTATTCCAGTCGCGGCTGAGCGCTAAAAGATTCCGACCCACGCAGGCCAGCGCGATGCTTTTAGCCAGAGAACCGATGGCAGAAGATGCTGAGGATATCTTTTCCGTAAATGGCTTCAAGGAAGTCAAAGGTTCGGTACGCCGCAATACAATCGTTCAACGCAACTCATCTCTCCATGTTCGCGGAAATCTCAAAGGTAACTTGACGATCGAGACCGGGGCCGAGGTCGTCATCGACGGATCAATCGACGGCAAGGTCACGAATAAGGGCGGAAAGCTGGAAGTCAAAAACCGGGGGATCGCCGAATTCGTCATGGCTGAAGGGCCACCCGAGGCAGAAGCTGCTGGCGTACTCAAGATCGATTTATCCGCGATTGCGTTTAACTGGAGCGCGCTTGAGAAACGAACACTGGCTGAATGTTCCGCAGTGGTAAAAGCCGACGGCTATGGCTGCGGGATTGACGCGGTATCGGCAACATTGAGCAAGGCTGGTTGCAAAACATTTTTTGTATCGAACCTTGCGGAGGCCAAACAAGTTCGCGCCGCCGCGCCAGACTCAATCATCTATGTCATCAACGGACTTTATCCCGGGACCGGGCCTTCTTTCGCTCACATCAATGCGCGGCCGGTCATTGGCAGTACCGCCGAGTTGGCGGAATGGCATAGCTTTAACGCCTCCAGCGGGTGGACGGGCGGATGCGCGCTGAATGTCGATACCTGCGCAGATCGGATCGGCGTTTCATTTGACGAGGCGGCCGCATTTGCGGGCCGAAGCTATTCGCAAGCTCATGGCGTCACGCTCATCGTCAGCCAGCTCGAAAAGACTATGAAACCTGATCCGGCGTCATTCGAACGCCAGATCAGACAGACCCACGAACTCGCCCGCCATTATGGTGGGATATCCGTCTCGCTGGCCAAATCGGCCGATATTTTTGCCGATCCGAAAGCTCATTGCGATCTTGTGCGGCCGGGTGCCGCCATTTACGGTCTCAATCCAACGCCCGACGAGCCGAACCCCATGTTTCCAGCCGTCGAACTGCAAGCGCGAATTCTGAAGGTACTCGATCTCGTACCGGGCCAGAAAATTGCGTATAATCCATCGTGGATTGCGAAGCGGAAGACGCGACTTGCGATTGTCGGCGTCGGTTACGCTGACGGTTACCCGCGATCGGAAGAAGGTTTCGACAACGCTTCGAAAGCGATCGTAGGCGACAAGCTTTGTCCGCTTGTCGGTGGCGCTTCGATGGACACGATGGCGATCGACGTGACAGCGTTGTCAGATTCGCCTTCCGCACGCCGAGGCCAGATGGCGACGCTTATTGGCGGCCAAATGACAGTTGACGATCTCGCGTTGGCGGCCAAATCGACCGCGCGCGAAATTCTCAGCAAACTGGGCCACCGCTTTCAACGGGTTCACCACGCAAGCTGACCGCTCAAGATTCAACGCCAACTACAAACAGGGGACGTGACATGTTCGACAAGATCAAAGGCAAGATGATGGATCAAGATACAACACCCGCACCGGCGCCAGTTCGGTCGTCTGCACCAACCCCCGCCCCTCACCGTGCACCACCTTCCTACGAAACTCAGGCCACAGCATCGGAATCGATTACATCGATCAGTGCTGGCTTGACTGTCACCGGCAAAATCTCCGGCGAAGGCACGGTCAAGATTTTTGGCCGCGTCGAGGGCGAGATTAGCGCGTCGAACGTCTTCGTTTGCGCCGATGCCCAGGTCGAAGGAAACATAAATGCGCAGGACCTGACTGTTGGCGGCCGCATCAAAGGTACCATGCAGGCACAGCGCGTAAAGTTACTTGGGACCGCTGACGTTGAAGGAGATATTTTCCATCAATCGCTGGTCGTTGAAGAGAATGCCCGGTTCGAAGGATCATCGCGTCGCAAGGAGAACATGGCGGACCGGCCTGTCAGCATCCCGGCGAAGAGCGCGTCGCCGGTTGTTCCGTCGCAAGCCGCCGACAATGCGCCGGCGAGAGCCGTGCAACAACCGCCGCAGCCGAATCCTGCGCCAGTTCATTTGGTCAGCGACAGCCAGGTGAGAACCGCTCAGATACCTCCGGCGCAGGCGCTCTAGCGGACGTCTTTCTGCAGTTTTTGGCCAAACACCCGCAATCGCAATGCTTCATCGATCGAACATCCATAAAAAAGGCCGGCATAAGCCGGCCTTTTCCGTTTTCGTTTGTCTGAGCCCGCGATGTTATTCCGCAGGCGGCAGCGCCAAAGGTTCGGCTTCCGGAGCCGACGGCACGATGGCCGCCTGCCTCTCGCGCTCGTCGAGGATCAGCTTGTCGCGCTTGGTGGCGACTTCGCGAATCTTGGCCATCGAGGCGCCGGTGCCCGCCGGGATCAGACGGCCGACAATAACGTTTTCCTTCAGGCCTTCGAGCGGATCGACCTTGCCGTTGACCGCGGCTTCGGTGAGGACACGCGTGGTCTCCTGGAACGACGCCGCCGAGAAGAACGAGCGCGTCTGCAAGCTCGCCTTGGTGATACCGAGCAGAACCGGCGTTCCCGTAGCGATCTTCTTGCCTTCTTCCTTGGCCTTGGCGTTGAGCACGTCGAACTCGATCTTGTCGATCTGCTCACCCGAGATCATGTCGGTCTCGCCCTGATCGGTGATCTCGACCTTTTGCAGCATCTGACGAACAATCACTTCGATGTGCTTGTCGTTGATGAGCACCCCCTGAAGCCGATAGACCTCCTGGAGTTCGTTGACCAGATAGGCAGCGAGTTCCTCGATGCCTTTGATCGCCAGAATGTCGTGCGGCGCGGGATTGCCTTCAACGATGAAGTCGCCCTTCTCGACGATATCGCCATCCTGCAGATGGATGTGCTTGCCCTTCGGAATGAGGTACTCGCGAGTCTCCTCGTTCTTGTCGATAGGCTCGATCGAAATGCGGCGCTTGTTCTTGTAGTCGCGGCCGAAGCGGATGGTGCCGGCGATTTCCGCGATGATCGCGGCATCCTTCGGCTTACGTGCCTCGAACAATTCCGCAACGCGCGGTAGGCCGCCGGTAATGTCGCGGGTCTTGGCACCTTCCGTCGAGATACGCGCGAGAATGTCGCCCGCCTTGACCTTGGCTCCCGCATCGACCGACAGAATGGCATCGACCGAGAGCATGTAACGGGCGTCGCCGCCGCGTGCCAGCTTCAAAATCTTGCCATCCTTACCCTTGACGACGATCGCAGGACGCAAATCCTGCTGACCGCGAGCCGAGCCGGAACGCCAGTCGATAACAACGCGCTTGGCAATGCCGGTCGACTCGTCGAGCGTCTCGGAGATCGACTGGCCTTCGACCAGATCTTCAAACGCCACGATGCCTTCCACTTCGGTCAGAATAGGACGTGAATACGGATCCCACTCCGCGATGCGCTCACCACGCTTGATGGTGCTGCCTTCATCGACGCGCATGCGTGCGCCGTACTGAATGCGATGCGTTGCGCGTTCGGTGCCATCGGCATCGACCACCGCAACCACCATTTTGCGCACCATCGCCACCGAGATGCCCTCGCCGGTCTTGGCGATCGCCTTGTTCTTGATGACAATCTTGCCTTCGAAA
>JBBRGE010000216.1:0-4713 GCA_038241045.1 Hyphomicrobiales bacterium
CCCGCTTGACGGCGGCGTCAATTAGCAGAAACCTCAACGCACCCAAGTAGCAAGCGAGGCAATAACATGACACTCCGGGTCTCTGGGAAAAGCATCAGCGTCGGCGATGCCCTGCGGGAACGCGTTAGTGAGCGCACGAGCGAAGTGCTGCGGAAATATTTCGACGGCAATTATTCGGGTCACATCACTTTGAGCAAGGATGGCTTTGGATTTCGCACCGATTGCGCGCTGCATCTCGATTCGGGAATTACGCTTGAGGCGGACGCGATGGCCGCCGATGCGTATGCGAGCGCGGATGAAGCGTTGTTGTTGATCGAAAAGCGCCTGCGCCGCTACAAGAGCCGCCTCAAGGATCGCTCCGCGCGAAAGACGCATGCCGAGATGGCAGCGATGGCGGAACTGAATGGCGGTAGCTTGGATGCGCCGAGTTATGTGATCGAAGCTCCGTCGCATGACGACGAGGATGTCAACGAGTTCAATCCTGTCATCATCGCCGAGGCGACGACGTCGCTGAAGCGCTATTCGGTGAGCGAGGCGGTGATGGAACTCGATCTCACGGGGGCACCAGTTATGGTATTTCAACATGGCAGCAGTGGTCGGGTGAATATCATCTACCGGCGCGCGGACGGCAATGTGGGATGGGTCGATCCTCCTGCGACAGGTGCCCCGGTTCGCCATTGACGGCTCGCTAAGGCCTACCTATGGTCCGCGACCTTTCGGGCCGGGGATCAATTTGATGCTCATGCCGCCCTTGACGCGGCTCGGTTCGATACTGATTTTCTAAATTCAACAATGGCTTAACGTCCATCTCGGAACGCTCATGACGATTACCGATCTGATCGCGCCCGAGGCGATTCTCCCCGCGATGAAGGCTGTAAGCAAGAAGCAGGCGCTGCAGGAACTTAGTGCACGTGCTGCCGTGCTGACCGGACAGAACGAGCGTTCGATTTTCGAGGTGCTTCTGCAGCGCGAGAAACTCGGCACCACGGCGGTCGGCTACGGCGTCGCAATTCCGCACGGCAAATTGCCGAAGCTCGACAAGCTGTACGGTCTATTCGCGCGGCTTGAGCGGTCGATCGATTTCGAAGCGATGGATGGTCAGCCGGTCGATCTGGTATTTCTTCTGCTGGCTCCGGAAGGTGCGGGGGCCGATCACCTCAAGGCGCTGGCGCGTATTGCGCGGTTGTTGCGCGATCAGGATGTCGCCAAGAAGCTGCGGGCGTCGCGCGATGCGCAGGCGCTTTATTCCGTGCTGGCATTGCCGCCCGCAACTGCGGCTTAAAATTTATTCAACCCTCGATAACAAACAAAAACGGCAGCGCACGCCGCGCCGCCGTTTTACAAACCTTGCGTCGGCCGTTCGCGTTTAGTGAACGCTCACGGTTTCCAGTTCATTGCTCCATGCATTCGCGATCGCAGCTTCGCGGCTGTCAGTCAGCATGATCGGCGTGCCGTCGGCAGCGTGAAGCGCGAACAGCTTCAAGCCCGGCGCGATTAGGGGCGCCTGCGGGAAAAGTCCCGGCACGTCTTCCGAGCGAATCTGTTTGACGTAGGCGATGTGGCCTTCGCCCAAGGTGGCCAGCGTCTCAAGCGACACGTCCGGCTCGAAGATCACGGTGTTAGCTTCAGTCATGGTCTCGACTCCTTACTGTTGGACCAAGCGGTCGAGTCCGCTACTCGTTCCATTATTCATGCTCAGTGATGGCTATCTGCTTAACGACCCGTTCAGGTTCCGGCCTGGCAAGATCGACCGACAAGAGACCGTTCTTCAGGTCCGCGCCGACGACGAACATCCCGTCCGCCAGCACAAACGTGCGCTGGAAGTGCCGCGCGGCGATGCCGCGATGAATGTATTGGCGGGTTTTGTCGTCCTGCTGACGGCCCCGGATCACCAGCTGATTTTCCTCAGTGGTCACATCGAGTTGATCGCGGGTGAAGCCTGCGACCGCCAGCGTGATCCGCAGGCGTTCGGGTTGGCCTTCATCACGGCCGAGCCGCTCGATGTTGTAGGGAGGATAACCGTCCGCACCTTTGACGACGCGGTCGAGCGCACGCTCGATTTCGTCAAATCCCAAAAGAAACGGACTCGATAGCGACGGAACACGAGACATTCACAAAGTCCTCTCGAAGCGACTTTGACGTTACGGACCCTTGCGGCGTCCTATCCGAGGAATCACTCGAACATCAACAATATGGAGATAGTCGGCTGGCTGTTCAAGACTGCGGAAAGTCCTGCAACAGAGGTTTTAAAACCTCAAACATCAATCCGCGTCCTGCCGTCGGCGGTGAACAGATGCAGCTTGCTGAGAGGCGCATTTGCCGCGATCCGTGCGCCGATCGCTGGCGCGTCCTGTCCCGGAATACGCACGATGATTTCGCCGGGCGGCAATTCGCCCGGAGTCGTACTGACGCTGGCATCCTTATGCTGCGCGCGGCTGCCGTACACGAAGGTTTCCGCCCCGACGTGTTCGACAGCATCGACCATCAAGTCGAAAGCAATCCCGTCGTTTGGGGCGGCGTCCGATATAACCAAATCCTCCGGGCGCACACCCAGAATACCAGCCTGCGCGGTGCTTCGGCTGTCGCCCGAAAACAACGGCTTGATCTCATCGGCTTTCATCGGCACCAGATTCATCGGCGGCGCGCCGATGAAAGATGCGACGAACGTGGTCGCAGGCTTTTGGTAGATGTCGAGCGGTTTGCCGATCTGCTCGACCACACCACCGTTCATCACCACCAGAACATCGGCCAGCGTCATGGCCTCCAGTTGATCGTGGGTGACGTAGATCGATGTGGTTTTGAGACGCCGTTGCAGGCGCTTGATCTCGACGCGCATCGCGATACGCAATTTGGCATCGAGATTGGACAGCGGCTCGTCGAACAGAAACACTTTTGGCTGCCGCACGATGGCGCGGCCCATGGCGACGCGCTGACGCTGGCCGCCTGACAATTGCCGCGGCTTGCGCTCCAGCAGTGGTGCGATTTCGAGAATTTGCGCGGCATCGCGCACCCGCGTGTCGATCTCCGGTTTCGGCATACCGCGATTGCGCAGGCCGTAAGCCATGTTGTTGTAGACGCTCATATGCGGATAGAGGGCGTAGTTCTGAAACACCATCGCGATGTCGCGATCCGCAGGTTCGATCTCGTTAACGACGCGTCCGCCGATGTCGATGGTGCCACCGGTGATGGTTTCCAGTCCGGCCACCATTCGCAGCAATGTCGACTTGCCGCAGCCCGAAGGTCCGACCAGCACGCAGAACTGGCCGTCGCCGACTTCGAAACTAATGCCCTTGATGGCATCGACCCCGCCGGGATAATTCTTTCGCACATCGTGCAGCACGACATTCGACATTCTAGGATCCTAATTCCAGAACTCTTACTTCTCAGTCTCAACCAGGCCGCGCACGAACAATTTTTGCATCAGGATCACGACCGCGACAGGCGGCAACATCGCAAGCACCGCTGTCGCCATCACGACCGGCCATTCGGTGAGCGCGTCGGATGTCGTAATCATTTTGCGGATGCCGATGACGATTGTTTGCATGTCATCGCGCGTGGTGATGAGCAGCGGCCAGAGATATTGATTCCAGCCATAGATGAATAGGATTACGAACAGCGCCGCCATGTTGGTGCGCGACAGCGGCAACAGCGTATCTTTGAAAAAGCGAAACGGTCCCGCACCATCGATGCGCGATGCTTCAAGCAGTTCATCAGGCACAGTCATGAAGAATTGTCGAAACAACAGGGTTGCGGTTGCGGACGCGATCAACGGCAGCGTCAGTCCAGCGTAGCTATCGAGCAAATGCAGATCGGCGGCAATCTTGTAGGTCGGATAGATGCGTACTTCCACGGGCAGCATCAGCGTCATGAAGATCAGCCAGAAAATCCACATCCGGAATGGAAAGCGAAAATAGACGATGGCGTAGGCCGACAAAATCGAGATCGCGATTTTCCCAAGCGCAATCGACAGCGCCATCACCAGCGAATTGAACAGCATGACGCCGACCGGCTCGCGGGTCGATCCGCTGGTGCCGGTGAAAATTGTCTTGGTGTAGTTCTCGATGAAATGCCCACCCGGCAGCAATGACATCTGGCCGTTTGCGATCAGCGACGCCTCCTGCGTGGATGCGACGAAGGCGAGATAGACCGGAAACGCCACGATGGCGATGCCGATCCACAAAATGAAATGCGCGACGTAGCGCCGGATACCCTGACGTTCAACCATCAGTAGGTCACCTTGCGTTCGACATAGCGAAACTGAATTGCGGTGAGGCCGATCACCATCACCATCAGGATGACGGACTGCGCCGCCGAGCTACCGAGATTTCCACCCAGCAATCCGTCGAGATAGACTTTATAGACCAGGGTTTCCGTTGCCTTCGCCGGTCCGCCGCCGGTCATGGCGTCGATGATGCCAAAGGTGTCGAAGAACGCGTAAACGATATTGACGACGATGAGGAAGAAGATCGTCGGCGTCAGCAGCGGAAACGTCACGGTCCAAAACCTGCGCATCGGCTGCGCACCGTCGATGGCCGCAGCCTCGAGCACGCTTTTCGGGATTGCCTGCAGGCCCGCGAGAAAGAAAAGGAAATTGTAGGAAATCTGCTTCCACGTTGCGGCGAGCACAACGAGGATGACGGCGTGGTCGCCATTGAGCAGTGGATTCCAGTCAATGCCCATATTGCGCAATCCGCGCGCGAGCACGCCGAGCGA
>JBBRGE010000217.1:0-4713 GCA_038241045.1 Hyphomicrobiales bacterium
CCTTGGCCTCCTGAACGCGGTTTTCGCCGAACACGCGCTGTCCAGCCGAAATCACGGGTGAAATCGCAGCGTCCTCGAATGTTTTCGAGACAGCGATCAACGTCACAGACGAACGCTCGCGACGGGCGTCCTTGCAGGCGCGCACGATCTCGGCCTCGACCGTTGCGAGGCCACTTGGTGAATCAACTGTTACTGTGGCGCGTATATTCGGTTGCATGCAGCTCGGCTGTTATCCAACGATTCAGGATCGTTCAAATTTTACGAAATCGGAGAGAAGGTTTTTGAAGCCTTGGCCCTAACTTTGTCAGCGGGGCTAAGGGGAAGATCGATGTCCGTCGCCAGTTTCGGCCGCAATACGTCAAATTTCAAGGCGCTTCTCGGGATTCGCGCGCGGCTGATATTGCTGGCGCTGATCCTGGTCGTTCCTTTGATGATCGACCGCGTCCGCGTACTCGAGGAAAGTCGGGCGCGGCTGGCGGCGCAAGCCGCAACCGAGCTATCCGAAGTTGCAAAGCACACCGCCGAAGCTCAGCGGGAACTGATTGCAACCATCCAAAAGGTCCTGCAATCCACCGCATACATCTATTCCGCCGCCGCGCAGCAAGGTCGGGGCTGCGGCATCATGCGCACAAGCCTGCGCGTTGACTTGCCATGGATCCGGAGTCTTTCGGTCCTTGGTCCAGACGGAAAGATTCGTTGCTCGAGCAATCAAAGCATTGTCGATCTCGATCTCAGTGATCGCGACTATTTCAAGCGAGCGTACGAATTTCGAGAGTTCGTCATTAGCGATTACATCTTTAGCCGTGCGGCCCGTCTTCCCACCCTCGTCGCCGCGTATCCGGTTTCCGCAGTCGACGACCCCACATTACCCGTCGTCATTGCAGCCATTGATCTCGAATGGATGTCTGAACTGCTGATTCGTCGCAGCAGCCGGCCCGGCGTTTCCGTGCTGTTGGTCGACAGCAAGGGAATTGTACTTGCTACGCGCTCCGAAGACAGAAGTTCGATCGGTCGCCCTTTGAAAGATGCGTCCTTGCTGGAAGCCGTCTTTCTTCGCGAAACGAACCTTAGCAGTGAGTCAGGTTCGATCGCATTCGCTGCTGCGAGCGGCGAGCAGAAAATCATTTCGTTCGCGCGCGTCACCGGGACAAAAGCGCGATTGATAGTTGGCATCGATGAGGCTGTCATGCTTAGCGGCATCGATCATGACATCAAAACGGCATTGATCCAGCTTGGCGTCGTCGGACTGCTCGCGATGCTGGGCGCCTGGTTCGCTGGTGACCGACTCATCATCCGACCGATCAGAGCAATGACGGATGCCGCCAACCGTTTTGGCCGCGGCGAACTTTCAGTGCGCGCATCGAGCGCCGGGATGCCGCAGGAATTTGCGCCGCTTACGCGCGCTTTCAATGTCATGGCGTCACAGCTGTCAGAGCGCGAGCGCGAAATGGTCGCGGCCAACGACCGGCTGACGGTGATTGCGTCGCTCGACATGGTGTCGGGGCTCGCGAACCGGCGCGGGCTTCAGGAGCGGCTTGAATTCGAATGGATGAAGGCGCTGCAGACCGAAACCGGTCTGTCGCTGATGATGATCGACGTCGATCATTTCAAGTTGTTCAACGACACTTATGGACATCCGGAAGGCGACGTTTGTCTGAGCCGCATCGGTGAAACACTGGCTGCGATTGCCAACGAAACGTCGGGTTTCGCGGCACGCTACGGCGGCGAGGAATTCTGTCTGCTGCTCCCGAATAGCGACGCGGGCAGCGCAATACTGGTCGGCGAGCGTATCCGCGCGCGGGTCGAGCAGCTTGCAATCACGCACAGCATGAGCACTACGAAAGTCATTACCGTCAGCGTCGGTGTCGCGTCGATCTCGCCCAGCGAGGCCCAGCCGCAGGACGATCTGATGGAAGCCGCGGATGCGGCGCTCTATGCCGCCAAGCGGCGTGGCCGCAACACGGTCGTCGAACATGCGCTGATCCGGGCCACTGACCAGACCGACCAGGACATGTCGCTGGCGAGCTGATCGCAACCTGCCACCTGATGCCATCCAGCGCCTGCCCCGCGCCAAACCGTTGACCCATCGCGGTCTTTTGTGGCTAGTCTGCCGCCTCAAATCACCCATTTCACCCTTGGCAGACGACCACGCGCGATGACCTCCGAACGCTATAACGCCCGCGAATCCGAGCCGCATTGGCAAAAAATCTGGGACGAGAAGGCGATTTTCGCCACCAAAAACGACGATCCGCGTCCGAAATACTATGTACTGGAGATGTTCCCCTATCCGTCGGGGCGCATTCATATGGGTCACGTCCGCAACTACACGATGGGCGACGTGGTCGCGCGCACCATGCGGGCCAAAGGCTACAACGTCCTGCATCCGATGGGATGGGACGCGTTCGGTCTGCCCGCCGAGAACGCCGCCATCGAGCGCAAGGTCGCGCCGAAAAAGTGGACCTACGAAAACATCGCGGCGATGAAAAAACAGCTCCAGACCATGGGGCTGTCGCTCGACTGGTCGCGCGAGTTCGCAACCTGCGACCCGAGCTATTACAAACATCAGCAAAAGATGTTTCTGGATTTTCTCAAAGTTGGCCTGGCTGAGCGCGAAAAGCGCAAGATCAACTGGGATCCGGTCGATATGACCGTGCTCGCCAATGAGCAGGTCATCGACGGCAAGGGCTGGCGTTCCGGTGCTGTCGTCGAACAGCGCGAGATGAACCAGTGGGTCTTTAAGATCACGAAGTATTCGCAGGAATTACTCGACGCGCTGGATACGCTTGATCGCTGGCCCGACAAAGTGCGCCTGATGCAGCGCAACTGGATCGGACGCTCGGAAGGATTGCTGATCCGGTTTGCGCTCGACACGACAACTGCGCCAAATAACGAGGGCGACGTCGAAGTTTTCACCACACGGCCCGATACGCTATTCGGAGCGAAGTTTGTTGCGATCGCTCCCGATCATCCGCTGGCGAGCGAAGCTGCGAAGAAAAATTTAAAACTCGCCGAATTCATCGCCGAGTGCAAACGCCGCGGCACGGCGCAGGCCGACATCGACACTGCGGAGAAAATGGGATTCGACACCGGTATCAAGGCGGTGCATCCGCTCGACCCTTCGTGGATGCTGCCTGTCTATGTCGCAAACTTCGTGCTGATGGAATACGGCACCGGCGCGATCTTCGGTTGTCCCGCGCACGATCAGCGCGACCTCGATTTCGTCAACAAATACGAACTCGGCAATACACCCGTCGTTTGTCCCCCCGGCACCGATCCCAAATCATTCATCATCAGCGACACCGCCTATGACGGCGATGGAGTCATGATCAATTCACGTTTCCTCGACGGTATGACCATCGATCAGGCCAAGGAAGAAATTGCGAAACGGCTTGAATTAACAACGCTCGGCAACCGCGCGGTGGCGCAGCGCCAGGTCAACTTCCGCCTGCGGGACTGGGGTATTTCGCGGCAGCGCTATTGGGGCTGTCCGATCCCGGTGATCCATTGTCCGACAAGCGATGTGGTGCCGGTGCCGGATAAAGACCTTCCGGTCGTGCTGCCGGAAGACGTGTCGTTCGATAAACCCGGCAACGCGCTCGATCATCATCCGACGTGGAAGCACGTCGCGTGTCCGAAGTGCAGCGGCAAGGCGCAACGCGAAACCGACACGATGGACACGTTCGTCGATTCGTCATGGTACTTCGCGCGTTTTACTGATCCGTGGAACGAGAACGCGCCGACGTCGCCGAAAGTCGTCAACCGCATGATGCCGGTCGATCAGTATATCGGCGGCGTTGAGCATGCGATTCTGCATCTGCTGTATTCGCGCTTCTTCACTCGCGCGATGAAAGCTACCGGACACATCGGCATGGACGAGCCGTTCGCCGGCATGTTCACGCAAGGCATGGTGGTTCACGAGACTTATAAAAAGAAAGACGGCACGTTCGCCTCGCCAGCGGAAATCAAGATTGAACTCGCGGGTGACAAGCGAGCGGCGACGCTGCTCGGATCGAACGAGCCTGTCGAAATTGGCTCCATCGAAAAGATGTCGAAGTCGAAACGCAACACCGTCGACCCTGACGACATCATCGGCTCTTACGGCGCCGATACCGCGCGCTGGTTCATGCTTTCCGATTCTCCTCCTGACCGCGATGTGATCTGGAGCGAAGAAGGCGTGCAGGGCGCAAGCCGCTTCGTTCAGCGCATCTGGCGCTTGGTGAACGCTGCGGCACCCCATCTGCCGAAATCCGGCGTGGCCATCGCGAGCGACCTCGCCGACGTGAAAGCGCTGCGCATGGTCACACATCGGACACTTGCCGACGTCTCGACGGGCATCGAACGGCTGCGCTTCAACACGGCGATTGCAAAGCTCTACACATTTGTCGGTGCCCTTGCGGAGGTCGTCGATGATTCCAAGACACCGCTGGAAAAAAATCCCGCGCTTGCCGCCGCCGCCCGCGAGGCCTTCGACATTTTGGTCAGGCTGATTTCGCCGATGATGCCGCATCTGGCGGAACAATGCTGGCAGGTACTCGGCCACAAAGGGCTGGTTTCCGAGGCACAGTGGCCGGAAATCGACGCGAGCTTGCTGGTCGATGACACAATTACGCTCCCAGTGCAGGTTAACGGCAAGAAGCGCGGGGATGTTACGGTGGACCGAAATGCCTCAACGGGGGAAATTGAGGCTGCCGTTTTAACCCTCGATGCGGTAAA
>JBBRGE010000218.1:0-4708 GCA_038241045.1 Hyphomicrobiales bacterium
AGGCGACGGCAAGTGGATCGAATATGCCGGTGGCTATTCCGACATGCTGAAGCAGCGCGGCGCGGACTTGAAAGAGAAAGCGATCAAAGCAAGTGCGAATGACCAATCCGGCAACGCGAAGTCATCGCCCAATGCGACGGCCGCCGCAACGAAGCGAAAATTGACATTCAACGACAAGCACGCGCTGGAAACGCTTCCTGTCACGATGGTGAAGCTTCAGAAAGAAATCGCCAAGCAGCAAAAGCGGATGGAAGACCCGGAATTGTTCACCAAGGACCGCAAGACGTTCGATGCGGCATCCGCCGCTATCGGCAAGTTCCAAGCTGAACTCGATGCCGCCGAAGAGCGATGGCTTGCGCTTGAACTTTTGCGCGAAGAAATCGAAAGCGGCGTCTAGCGCTTCAGATAGTCCAGCGCGCCCCGCCCCGCCGCGGCGCCCGTCGCGAAGCTCGCCTGCAACAGATAGCCGCCGGTCGGCGCTTCCCAATCCAGCATTTCGCCGGCGACGAACACGCCGGGCAATTTGCGCAACATGAAGTGTGCATCAATCTCGTCGAATGAAATTCCGCCCGCCGTCGAAATCACGCGCGCCAGCGGCGCGATGCCGACGAGCTTGACGGGGACTGCGTTTATGAGGGCGGCGAGATCATCCGGCGACATCGCCGATAGATTCTTGCCGTTGACAATCGCCGCCTCCTGCAACAATCCGATGAAGACCGGAGAAAGACCCGCCGCCTTTCTCAAATATGTCGAGAGCGACTGCTTGCCCCGCGGCGCACTAAGGCGTGTGGCAAGATCGCGCGCCGGAATGTCCGGCCGCAATGCAATGTGCAGCATCGCTTCACCGGATTCAAGAATAGCGTCCCGCAACATCGCCGATAGCGTATAGATCGCGCCGCCCTCGATGCCGTCGCGCGTCAGCATTATCTCGCCGCGCACGGTATGTTTGCCGAACGTCAACGCGACGCCTTTCAGCGGCTGGCCCTCGAAACGGTCGCGAAACATATCCGTCCAAGATACCGCGAAACCGCAATTCGCCGGACGCAGCGGCGATACCGAAACATTTTTCGAGTTAAGAGTATCCGCCCAACTACCGTCCGACCCGAGTCTGGGCCAGCTCGCGCCGCCGAGCGCGATGATCGTCGCGTCGGGCTGAGCCGTCGTCGGTCCACCATCCGCATCAAATTCCAGTGCGCCCTTCGCGTCCCAGCCACTCCAGCGATGGCGAAGTGCGAACGTGACGCCGTGGTCGTTCAACCGCTTGAGCCACGCGCGCAACAGCGGCGACGCCTTGAACGCTTTCGGAAACACGCGCCCGCTTGAGCCTACGAATGTCGGCTGGCCGAGGTCGTCGCTCCATGCACGCAGCGCGTTCGGCGGGAACGCTTCGATGGCGGCGCGCAAATGTGGCGCTGCTTCATTATAGCGCACCATAAATTTTTCGAACGGCTCGCTGTGGGTGAGATTGAGTCCGCCGCGCCCGGCGAGCAGGAATTTTCGACCCGCCGACGGCATGCGGTCATACACAGTGACGCGCGCGCCGCCGCCAGCCAAAACGTCGGCCGCCATCAACCCCGCAGGACCGGCTCCGATGATGGCGACATTCAAAACTCAACTGCCCATGGGCGGCAGCTTGATGCCTGCGGCTTTGGCCGCCTGCTCGATATACTTGAAGGTCTGAAAAAACGCGCCGCCGAGATCTTGCGCGTTCGACATGTCGCAGATCTTGGAAAAATTCGCCGCTATGTCATCCGGCGTCCACTGTGCCTGCGGCAGATTGAGGCCCACAGTCTCGACAACCTTGATGACCGCGAACGAACCCGCACCCGCACCCATGATGGTGCGCGTCGGCGCGTCTTCGCTCAGCAGATACAACACCGCAGGCGTGATCGCTTCGGGTTTCATCAGCGCCAGCGCGTCCGGCGGAATCAGGCCTTCGGTCATGCGCGTCGCGGCCGTCGGCGAAATGGTATTGACCTTGATGTTGGTCTTGCGGCCTTCCTCGGCCAGCACGTTCATCAATCCGACGATGCCCATCTTGGCCGCAGCGTAATTGGCCTGACCGAAATTACCGAACAGGCCCGACGACGATGTGGTGACGACGATGCGTCCATAGTTGCGCTCGCGCATGCCTTCCCAGACCGCGCGGCAGCAATTGAACGTGCCGGTCAGATGCACCGCGATGACCTTGGCGAAATCCTCCGGCTCCATCTTGGCGAACGACTTGTCGCGCAGGATTCCCGCATTGGCGACCATCAGATCGACGCTGCCCCATTTCATCGTCGCGCGCGCGACCATTTCGCGCACCTGCATGAAGTCTGAGACATCCGCGCCATCGACGACGGCTTCGCCGCCGGCCTTGATGATTTCATCCACAACCGCCTGCGCCGGACTTGAAGAGCCGCCGCTGCCATCGCGCGCGGCTCCAAGATCGTTGACGACAACACGCGCACCTAATTTGGCGAGACCCAGCGCATGCGCGCGGCCAAGGCCCGCGCCTGCACCGGTCACGATCGCTACGCGTCCGTCAAATCTGATGGTCATGATCGCTGTCCCTCAATCAATTGAAAAAATGCATGCCGAGCCAGTCAGCGACGAGCGCGGGCTTTGTCTCGCCTTCGATCTCCAGCGTGGTCGCAGTGCGCGCCAGCAATTCCTTCGGCGATTTCATCGTGACTTCGCTCAAGACAAAGCGCGCACGAACGCGCTTGCCCGCACGCACCGGCGTCAGAAAACGAATCTTGTCGAAACCGTAATTGATCGACATCGCAGCGCCATTAAGCGTCGGCATCGTCGCATACGCCATCGCGGGCAACACCGACAGCGACAGAAACCCATGCGCGATGGTGCCGCCGAACGGCGTCTCGCGCTTGGCCCGCTCCGGATCAATGTGGATGAATTGATGATCGTTGGTGGCGTGAGCGAACGCGTCGATCTGCTTTTGATCGACCGTGTGCCATTCGGACAGCCCAAGCTCGGTCCCCACCAGCTTTACAAAATCTTCGCGATCCATCGCCACGCCCACTGGAAGTCCCCCGTTTGACGATGTCTTTTGTTGGAGATGGATGCGCGGGTCAAGCCTGGACAAATCCGTTTCTCATGCGCCGCTTTTCAATTCCGGAAAATCTTCCTCCCGAAACTCCTGGCCGCGCAAAGCATCCTTGCGGTCGTCGTCATGTTCAAGCCGCCGCAGCTGGACGCGGCGAATTTTCCCCGAAATCGTTTTCGGCAACTCGCTCACCAGTTCGATGCGGCGGATGCGTTTGAATGGTGCGAGGCGCGCATGCGTGTGTTTGAAAATCGACAGCGCAGTTTCGCGATTGATCTCAGTGCCGGGGACCAGTGAATTGTATGCTTTCGGCAACGCCAGCCGTATCGGGTCCGGCGTCGGCACCACGGCAGCTTCCGCCACCGCGTCATGCTCAAGCAGCACACTCTCCAACTCAAACGGACTGATGCGGTAGTCCGACGATTTGAACACGTCGTCGGAGCGGCCGACGAAAGTGAGATAACCGTCTTCGTCGAGAAACACCACGTCGCCGGTCTGGTACACGTCGCCGTCGACACCTTGCGGTTTGCCGTCGTCGCCCTGATAGCCGAGCATCAGACCCGCAGGCCGATCCGCGCCGAGCACGAGACGTACCTCGCCTTCCTTCGACGGATTGCCGTCGGCGTCCGCAACCTTGACGTTGTATCCGGGCATCGGCCGGCCCATCGATCCGATCTTCACATTCTGCCCCGGCGAATTTCCGGCGAGCGCGGTGGTCTCGGTCTGGCCGTAGCCGTCGCGAATGGTGAGGCCCCACGCGGCTTTCACCTGATCGATCACTTCGGGATTGAGCGGCTCGCCCGCGCCGCAGACTTCGCGCACCGACACTTTATAGCCGGCGAGCTTCTCCTGAATGAACAGCCGCCACACCGTCGGCGGCGCGCACAGCGTCGTCACGCCGCAACGCGCGATGGTTGCAAGCAATCCTTTGGCATCGAAGCGCGGTTGATTGCAGATGAAAATCGTCGCGCCCGCATTCCACGGCGAATAGAAACAACTCCATGCATGCTTGGCCCAACCGGGTGATGAGATGTTGAGATGCACGTCGCCTGGCTGGAGCCCGAGCCAATACATCGTCGAGAGCGATCCCACCGGATAGCTGCGGTGACTGTGCAGCACGAGTTTCGGTTTCGCCGTGGTGCCGGACGTGAAATACAGCAGCATCGGATCGTGCGCGCCGGTCGGCCCATCCGGCTTGAACGTGTCGGGGTAATTCGCAGCGTCTTCGAACCGCCGCCAGCCCTTGTGATCGGCCGTCGCCGCAACGACAATTTTCGTAAAGCCCTTGCCGCTAGAATCTTGGCCGCCGAGACCCTCGAACTTCGCGACCTGATCCTGTGCGGCGACGACGACCTTGGCCTTGCCGCGATCCAGCCGATCGCGCAATTCGTCGGGCGTCAGCAACGTGGTTGCTGGAATCGTAATGACGCCGAGCTTCATGCACGCCAGCATGGTTTCCCACAACGGCACCACATTGCCGAGCAGCAGCAGCAAATGATCGCCGCGCTTGAGGCCGAGATCGCGCAAAAAATTTGCGGTCTGGTTGGAGCGTCGCGACATTGCCGCGAACGACAGTTTGGTTTCGGTGTTGGTCGCTGCATCGACAATCCAGAGCGCCGTGCGATCGCGGCTATCCGGATCGGCGGCGAGACCGCCATC
>JBBRGE010000219.1:0-4681 GCA_038241045.1 Hyphomicrobiales bacterium
GATCGCGCCGGCAAGACAGCGCACCAGCTTCACTTCACCGTGAGGATCACGCTGGAAGTGCATGCCGCGCACTGTCCCTTTTCTGGACGAGGACGACACACTGTGTTGCGGGAATTCGGTCGCTAACCCGTGCTCCCGGAATTCGTTGATGCAGAACGTTCGCACGAAATAACCGCGGCTATCCTCGATTCGTTCGGGATGAACGAGCCACGCACCGTCGAGATCGATCGCTTCGAAACGCATGATTTTCGCTGTCCCAATTGTCCCGAAATTAACCAGCCCACAGGCTAGCGAATGTCCGCTTAACTAATGGTAACTACTTCAAATTTTACCATAATCCGGTACAACACTTTAAATCAAACGGCCTAATGCAATAGATGATGCCGACGAACCGAAATTCGTTCGAGCAGCCATTTCATTTTTGCGAAGCACAGGCCCATGAACGCACATTCTTTCTCAAAACTGATCGCGTCGAAAACCACACACGGTCGTTGCCGGCTGTGCAACAAATCTCTC
Source organism: Hyphomicrobiales bacterium (assembly GCA_038241045.1). Classification (GTDB taxonomy): domain Bacteria; phylum Pseudomonadota; class Alphaproteobacteria; order Rhizobiales; family Xanthobacteraceae; genus Afipia. The sequence goes on from JBBRGE010000219.1 coordinate 517, forward strand.
TCGACCAGCTTCATGGACCTCGGAATGTCTCCGCTGTGCGAGAGCTTCCTGACGGCCGAGCAGACCGATGCGATGGAGCCATTCTATCCGCTGCATGCGCTGGTGTGCGATAGCTGCTTCCTCGTGCAGCTGAAGGAATACGTTCAGCCCGAGCATATCTTCACCGAGTATGCCTACTTCTCCTCCTATTCGACGTCCTGGGTCGAGCATGCGCGGCGTTACTGCGAAATGATCAAGGCTCGCCTGGCGCTCGGCGCCGACAGCCGGGTCTACGAGATCGCCAGCAACGACGGCTATCTGCTGCAGCATTTCCTGCCGCTCGGCGTTCCCGTCACCGGCATCGAGCCGGCGGCCAATGTCGCCGAAGTGGCGCGCAAGAAGAACATCCCGACGCTGGTCGAGTTCTTCGGCCTCAAGCTCGCGCAGAAGCTGGCATCCGAAGGCAAGACCGCCGACCTCATCATCGGCAACAACGTGCTGGCACAGGTGCCCGACCTCAACGACTTCACGGCGGGCATGGCGCATCTGCTGGCGCCGCAGGGCGTGATCACGCTGGAGTTTCCGCATCTCGAGAAGCTCATCAACGAGAACCAGTTCGATACCATCTATCACGAGCACTTCTCGTATTTCTCGCTCGTCACCATCGACCGCATGGCCAAGCGCCACGGCCTCAAGGTGTTCGACGTCGAGGAAATCGGCACCCACGGCGGATCGCTGCGGGTTTATCTCTGCCGCGACGATGCCGCGCACGCGGTCTCGTCGAAAGTCACCGCGCTGCTGGCCCATGAGCGCCAGATCGGCTTCGAGGACATCGCCACCTACGCGCGTTTCGCCGTCGGCGTTCACGAGACCAAGCGCAAGCTGCTGTCGTTCCTGATCGAGTGCAAGGCCCAGGGCAAGCGCATCTGCGGCTACGGCGCACCCGGCAAGGGCAACACGCTTCTCAATTATTGCGGCATCGGCACTGATTTCCTCGACTTCACCGTGGACCGCAATCCCTACAAGCACGGACGCTACACGCCGGGCATGCACATTCCGATCTATCCGGTCGAGGTCATCAACGAGATCAAGCCGGATTACCTGTTCATCCTGCCCTGGAACCTGAAGAACGAGATCGTCGCGCAGATGCGCCATGTCGGCGACTGGGGCGGCAAGTTCATCGTGCCGATCCCGACCGTTCACGTCATCGATCCCAAGGAACTTTCCAAAGAACTTTCGAAGGAGCTTTCGAAATGAAGGTCGTCCTTTTTTGCGGCGGACTTGGAACGCGAATTCGCGAATATTCCGAAAGCATTCCGAAGCCGATGGTGCCGGTCGGACATCAGCCGATCATGTGCCACGTGATGCAGTACTACAGCCAGTACGGGCATGACGATTTCATTCTCTGCCTCGGCTACAAGGCCAACGTCATCAAGGACTACTTCCTGAATTACCAGCCGACGGCCAACAGCGACTGCGTAATTTCTGAGTTCGGCAAGAAGGTCGAGATCATGGGCGACCGGCCGCCGGACTGGCGCGTCTCGCTGGTGGATACCGGCACCTGGCGCAACATCGGCGAACGCCTGATGGCGGTCAAACATCTGGTCAAGGACGAGGAAATCTTCCTCGCCAATTACAGCGACGGCCTGACCGACGCGCCGCTGCCGGAGATGATCGAAAAATTCAAGGCCAGCGGCAAGATCGCCTGCTTCATCGCCATCCATCCGCCGATCAGCTTCCACCTGACCGAGTTCGATGAAGACGGCTCGGTGCAGCGGATCCGCTCCAGCCAGGAATCGGATATCTGGATCAACGGCGGGTTCTTCATCTTCCGCAAGGAAATCTTCGACTTCATCAACGACGGCGAAGAACTGGTGCTGGAGCCGTTCAACCGCCTGATCGAGGGCGGACACCTGATGGCCTACAAGTATGAGGGCTTCTGGCGCGCGATGGATACGCTGCGCGACCGGCAGGTGCTTGAAGACATGGTCGAGCGTGGCGATACGCCCTGGCGCATTCCGCAGGTCCTGCCGATTATCAAGGCCGCGTGATGAGAGGGTTGCAGCTTGCCAAACCGGGCGAGCGTCTCTCGGTTCTCTGTTTGGGGGCGCATTCCGACGATATCGAGATCGGCGCGGGTGCGACGCTGCTGAGCCTGATGGAACGCGGCATCCAGCTCGACGTGCACTGGTGCGTGCTCAGCGGCGGCGGCGTTCGGGACGAGGAGGCCAGGAAATCCGCGGCCGACTTTCTCGAAAAAGCCGCCAGGGCCGAGGTCGAGGTGATGTCGTTTCGGGATGGCTTCTTTCCCGAACAGGGTGAAGCGATCAAGCAGTGGTTCGAGGCGCTGAAGGTGCGGGTCGCGCCTGACCTTATTTTAACCCATCGGCGCGATGATGCCCACCAGGATCATCGCAAGGTCTGCGAACTGACGTGGAATACGTTCAGGGACCATCAAATTCTTGAATACGAAATTCCGAAATGGGATGGCGACATCGGGCAGCCGAACGTCTACGTGCCGGTTTCCGCGGAGGCTCTCAAGCGCAAGATCGAGCTGTTGATTTCGCATTTCGGCAGCCAGCGCTCCAAGCGGTGGTTCGACGATGAGACCTTTCGGGGACTGGCGCGGATCAGGGGCATGGAATGCTGCGCGCCGGAGCGTTACGCCGAAGCCTTCTTCGGACGCAAGCTTGCACTGATCTGACGATACGACCGGGACTTAACCTTTTTGCGAGTGTAGACCGCGATGTGCAACGAACATTCTCCGCAGATTCACGCCGACGAGTGGGTCCAGGTCAAGTCCAAGGAAGAGATTCTGGCGACGCTCGATGCCAATGGCCGGCTCGACGAACTGCCGTTCATGCCGGAGATGCTCAAATATGCCGGCGCCCGGGTCAAGGTCGGCAAGCGCGCGCACAAGACCTGCGATCCCGCACTCGGGATCGGCGGCCGCAAGATGGCCAATACCGTGCATCTGTCGAACATCCGCTGCAACGGCGCGGCGCATGACGGCTGCGAGGCCGGATGTCTGATTTTCTGGAAGGAAGAATGGCTCAATCCGATCGGCAAGGAACCGGCGAAGGTTGAGGCGGCCGAGGCGCCGCTGGTGCCGTCCGCTGCGGGATGCACGGAAGACGTGCTGCATTCCAGCATCAGGGTCCCGATGGCGCCCGGCGAAACCGACCAGCTCTATGTCTGTCAGAACACCCAGATCAAGTTCGCCACCCAGCCTTTGCCGTGGTGGGACGTGCGGCAGTACGTGGAAGATTACACCTCGGGCAATGTGCGCTTGTCTGAGCTTGCCGTCGGTTTGCTGTACTCCACCTACCGCACGGTCGCCGAAGCCGGCGTCGGCGTCGGTTTTGCGATGCGCTGGGTCTACGATCAGTTCCAGCGCGTGATCGGTGGCGTGCCCTATCCGATACGGCCGTACGGCGTTCCCAAGGGAACTCCGGTGCCGCGCGCGACGCTGGATCTGGAAGTCGGCGAGAAGGTTCGCGTCAAGCCTTACAAGGAAATTCTGAAGACGCTGGATTCCACCTATCGAAACCGCGGCCTGTATTTCGACGCCGAAATGGTGCCGTTCACCGAGCGCGAATATGAAGTGGAGCGCCGGCAGAAGCAGATCATCGACGAGGCCTCCGGCAAGATGATCCGGTTCAAGACCGATGCCATCATCCTCAAGGATGCCGTCTGCGAAGCACGTTATGCGATCTGCCGCCGCTTCTGCCCGCGCGCAATCTATCCCTACTGGCGCGAAATCTGGCTGGAGCGCGTGCCCAAAGCCGCGCTCAAGGCGGACTGACGAAAACACTGCTGGGAATGACCGTTTTGCCCGAGCCCGTCAACGACAAGTATTTTGCGGAAAACAAGGCCTATGAAGGCCTTGGCCGGGCGTCGTTGCACAGCGGCGTGATTTTCATCGCCGCGCGCGGCGCCAATCTCTTCGTGCAGCTGGCGTCGACCATCCTGCTGGCGCGGGTGCTCAGTCCCCATGATTTCGGCCTCGTGGCCATGGTGATTGCGCTGGTCGGTTTCGCGCCGATGCTGATCGATCTCGGCACCAGCGAAGCGTCGACGCAAAAGACCCACATCACAAAGGCCGATATCAGCGCGCTGTTCTGGCTGAACATCGCGGTCGCTCTCGTATTGACGGTTCTGCTCGCCGGCGGCAGCAGCGCCGTGG
>JBBRGE010000220.1:0-4661 GCA_038241045.1 Hyphomicrobiales bacterium
GACATTATTACCGACGTCTGGGGCCAGTCGCTCTCGCCAGGCAACGAGCAGCGCGACTTCTGGGGAACGGCGGCTGCGGACGTGCCCGGATCACGCAACACAATCGGCATCAAGAATCCGGTTGTGGACAAGCTGATCGACAAAATCATCTATGCGAGCGATCGCGAAACTCTCGTTGGTGCCACCAAGGCGCTCGATCGTGTGCTGCTGTGGCACTATTACGTGGTGCCGCAGTTCACTTACGGATTTTCAAGATACGCGCGCTGGGATCGGTTCGATCATGCGCCGCTTCCGAAGTACGGCCGGTCCGGTCTGCCGGCGCTGTGGTGGTACGATAAGGATAAGGCCGACAAGATCGGAAAGCGTTCTTGACGGGCGTCACGCGACGCGGCGTTCTCGCTTTTGGCAGCGGCGCGCTTGTTGCGCGGTGGGCGCAACCGGCCAAAGCTCAGGTTGCTGTCGCTGCTGATTCCGAATCTCACGGCATGTCCGCTTTTGGCGATTTGAAGTATCCCTCGGGCTTCAAAAATTTCGACTATGTCAACGTCGGCGCTCCAAAGGGCGGCACGTTCTCCACGATTCCCTCGGGTCGCGCGTACAATCAGTCGTTCACCACATTCAACTCCCTGAACAGCTTCATCCTGAAAGGCGACGGTGCCGCCGGCATGGAGCAGACATTTGCGTCCCTGATGGTCCGCGCCGGCGATGAACCCGATGCGATGTATGGGATGGTTGCGCGCTCCGTGCAGATATCGGCCGACAAACTGACTTATCGCTTCATGCTGCGTCCTGATGCGCGTTTTCACGACGGCAGCCGATTGACGGCACAGGACGTCGCTTTCTCGATCAACATCCTGAAGAACAAAGGCCATCCGATCATCAGTCAGCAACTGCGCGACATGACGAAGGCGGAAGCCTCCGACGATGCGGTGCTTGTTGTGACGTTCGCGGCCAAGCGAGGCCGCGACGTGCCACTATTTGTCGCGGGCTTGCCGATTTTTTCGAAAGCTTACTACGCCAACCGCGTGTTCGACGAATCGACGTTCGATATTCCGCTGGGCTCCGGCCCCTACAAAGTCGGACGACTTGAGCCGGGCCGTTATATCGAATTCGAGCGCGTTAAGGATTGGTGGGCGAAAGATTTACCGTCTACGCGCGGCGCGTTCAATTTCGACACGGTGCGCTATGAGTTCTATCGCGACCGCGATGTGGCATTCGAAGGCTTTACCGGGCGCAACTATCTCTACCGCGAAGAATTCACCGCGCGGATCTGGAATACGCGATATGACTTCCCCGCCGTCAAGGACAACCGTGTGGTGCGCGAGACGCTTACTGATGAGACGCCGTCCGGCGCGCAAGGCTGGTTCATCAATACGCGGCGCGAGCAATTTAAGGATGCGCGCGTGCGCGAAGCGTTGACGCAGGCCTTCGACTTCGAATGGACCAACAAGACGATCATGTACGGGGCCTATGCGCGCACGCATTCGCCGTTTCAGAATTCCGACCTGATGGCCGATGGCCCGCCGCCGCCCGAAGAATTGGCGCTGCTCGAAGCGTTCCGTGGCACAATACCCGATGAGGTTTTCGGCGCGCCGTATGTCCCGCCGGTTTCCGACGGCTCTGGGCAGGACCGCGCGCTGCTGCGCAAGGCGTCGCAACTTCTGCTGGATGCGGGGTGTCCAATCAAGGACGGCAAGCGCCTCCTGCCGAACGGCGACGCCTTCAGAATCGAGTTTCTGAATTACGAGCCGTCGTTGCAGCCTCACCACGCGCCCTACATCAAGAATCTCGCGACTCTGGGGATCGATGCGAGCTTCCGTCTGGTAGATCCGGTGCAATACCGTACACGGATCGACGATTTCGATTTCGACATGACAATCGAGCGTTTCAGCATGGCCTCGACGCCGGGCGACGCGCTGCGTACATTTTTCTCATCGCAGGCGGCTACCATTAAGGGTTCGCAGAATCGGGCGGGTATCATGAACCCTGCTCTTGACGCGCTGATCGACAAGATCATCGGTGCCAGCGATCGTACCGAATTGCGAATCGCATGCCGCGCCTTCGACCGTGTGTTCCGCGCGGGACGTTACTGGGTGCCGCAATGGTATTCGGCGAGCCATCGCATTGCCTATTGGGACGTCTTCGCGCATCCTCCCAACATTCCGAAGTATGCTGGTGGCGTCGGCACGCCGGGCCTCTGGTGGTCCGACGAAGCCAAGGCGAGAAAACCTGAACAGCTCAAGCCTGAGCCGGCCAGGCCCGAACAGGCGAAGTGAGCCATGAGCGCATATATCGTCCGCCGTATCCTTCTGATGTTCCCAACCTTGCTGGGGATTCTTTTCGTGTCGTTCATTGTGGTGCAATTCGCACCCGGCGGACCCGTCGAGCGGGTGATCGCGCAACTATCCGGCACCGATACCGGCGCAAGCTCGCGTATTTCAGGATCGTCCGGCGGCGATTTCGCGTCGCGCCCGCAATCTGGCGCATCGGCAGACGCCGTGTCGTCGAAATATCGCGGCGCGCAGGGGCTGGACCCGGATTTCGTCAAGAGCCTCGAAAAGCAGTTTGGTTTCGACAAGCCCGCGCCGGAGCGTTTTGCGCTGATGCTATGGAATTTTGCACGCTTCGATTTCGGCAAGAGTTATTTTCGCGATGTGAGTGTGATCCAACTTATCAAGGAGAAACTTCCGGTCTCGATGTCGCTCGGCATCTGGATGACGTTGCTGACCTATCTGATTTCGATACCGCTTGGAATCCGTAAGGCGATCAAGGACGGCTCGCGGTTCGATACATGGACGTCGGGCATCATCATTATCGGTTTTGCGATCCCCGGATTTCTGTTCGCGATTCTGCTCATCATCCTGTTTGCCGGCGGATCGTTCTTCGACATATTTCCTTTGCGGGGCTTGACGTCCGACAATTGGGCGCAGTTTCCGTGGTATCAGAAAGTCACCGATTATTTCTGGCATTTGACGCTGCCACTGATCTCGATGGCGCTCGGCGCGTTTGCAACCATGACGCTGCTGACGAAGAATTCGTTTCTCGACGAAATCCGCAAGCAATACGTCATGACGGCGCGCGCCAAAGGCTGCGGCGAATGGCAGGTGCTTTACATGCACGTCTTCCGCAACGCGATGCTGATCGTCATCGCAGGGTTTCCGAGTGCCTTCATCCACGCCTTCTTTTCGGGCTCGCTGCTGATCGAGACCATCTTCTCGCTCGACGGGTTGGGGCTGCTCGGGTTCGAGAGCGTACTCAATCGCGACTATCCGGTGGTGTTCGGCACTCTGTTCATCTTCTCGCTGGTCGGCCTCGTCGTGAATTTGATTTCCGATCTGGCCTATATGTGGATCGATCCGCGGATCGATTTCGAGGCGCGGAACGTATGACGGAGACCGCCATCGTGCCTATCGAGACGACTGCGCAAGCGCCACTCGGAGAGGCCGTGCCGCCGTCGAGTCGCCCGCTTGCGCCATCGCCGCTGAACAAGCGACGCTGGCAAAACTTCAAATCGAATCGCCGTGGCTACTGGTCGTTCTGGATTTTTCTCGTGCTGTTCTTTGTTTCGTTGTTTGCCGAACTGATCGCGAACGACCGGCCCTTTCTGATCAAGTTCGACGGCAAGCTGTATTTTCCGGCGTTCATCAATTATTCGGAAACGACGTTCGGCGGTGACTTCGAGACCTCGGCCGACTATCGCGATCCGTATTTGCAAAAACTGATTGCCGAAAAGAGCGGCACAATCGTCTGGCCGCTGATCCGCTATTCCTACGACACGCACAATCTCGATCTGCCGACCCCCGCGCCCTCGAAGCCGACATGGATGTTGTCCGAGGCGCAGTGCAAGACTGTCGTGGAGAAAAAAGGCCTCAAGAGTTGCCGCGATCTTGAATACAACTGGCTCGGTACTGACGATCAGGGCCGCGATGTCGTTGCGCGCGTGATTTACGGTTTCCGTATTTCGGTTTTGTTCGGGCTCGCGCTGACCATCATCTCGTCGGTGATCGGCATTGCGGCCGGCGGTGTCCAGGGTTATTTCGGCGGTTGGGTCGATCTCGGCTTTCAGCGTTTCATCGAGGTGTGGACGGCGATTCCCTCGCTCTATCTCCTCCTCATTCTGTCGTCGGTGTTGGTGCCGGGGTTCTTCGTTCTGCTCGGAATCCTGTTGCTGTTTTCTTGGGTCTCGCTGGTCGGATTGGTACGCGCTGAATTTTTACGCGGCCGCAATTTCGAATACATCATGGCCGCGCGTGCGCTCGGTGTGTCCAACAAGACGATCATGTTTCGTCATCTGCTGCCGAACGCGATGGTGGCAACCATGACGTTCCTGCCGTTCATCGTCTCGTCGTCGGTGATGACGCTGACTGCATTGGATTTTCTTGGCTTCGGCCTGCCTCCCGGATCACCTTCGCTTGGTGAACTGCTGTCACAAGGCAAATCGAATGTGCAGGCACCGTGGCTCGGTTTCACGGGTTTCTTTTCTGTCGCGACCATGCTGTCGCTTCTGATTTTCATCGGTGAGGGCGTGCGCGACGCCTTCGATCCGCGCAAGACGTTTAGGTAGAGCCATGGATGCGATCAACCAGCCATTGCTCGATGTCCGCGATCTCTCGGTTGCGTTCCGGACCGCAGGCGGCGAGGCGCTCGCCGTGGACCAGATT
>JBBRGE010000221.1:0-4637 GCA_038241045.1 Hyphomicrobiales bacterium
CGCTGCCGTCGGCGATGTTCTTCTTGGTCTGGTTCAAATCCTTCGTTGAAACGAGCCTTGAGGCTTGCGCGACATTGACTGGAAACCCCTTGAAACGATCGGTGAATGTCTTGGTGTGTTGCCGCGCCAGCAACGTCGTCGGCACCACAACCGCGACCTGCTTGCCGTCCAAGGCAACAGCAAAGGTCGCTCGCAACGCGACTTCGGTCTTGCCAAAGCCAACATCGCCGCAAATCAGGCGATCCATCGGTTTGCCGGCGTCGAGGTCGTGCAACGTCGCGGTGATCGCGCTTAATTGGTCCTCGGTTTCCTCGTAAGGAAAGCGCGCGCAGAATTCGTCATAGCTTCCCTGATGCAAAGGAAACTTCGGCGCGGTGTGAATGTGCCGCTCGGCAGCGATTTTGATGAGTTCGCCCGCGATCTCGCGAATGCGATTTTTGAGCTTCGCCTTGCGCGCCTGCCATCCGCTGCCGCCGAGTTTGTCGAGTTCGACATTGGCCTGATCTGAACCAAAGCGCGACAACAGCTCGATATTCTCGACGGGAAGAAATAGCTTGGTCTCGTTGGCGTAATGGAGCTCAAGGCAATCATGCGGAGCGCCGCCGACCTGCAGCGTCTGCAACCCAATGAAGCGCCCGATGCCGTGCTCGACATGCACCACGATGTCGCCAGTCGCGAGTGACGTGACTTCGGATATGAAATTATCCAGCTTGCGGCTCGGCTTGCGCGGACGCACCAGGCGGTCGCCAAGAATATCCTGTTCGGTGATGAGCGCGACGGCCTCAGACTCAAATCCGGAATCGATGCCGACAACCGCCAACATCGTCTCGTTGCGCGGCGTCGGCTGCACGGTGCGCCACGCATTGATGCTCGTGATGTTGAGGAGCTTGTGGTCCTTCAACATCGAGGACATACGATCGCGCGATCCTTCGGACCACAGCGCGACGACGACTTTCTTTCGCGCGCTTTGAAGCTCGCCGATATGCGCGACGACGCGCTCGAACACGTTGACCTTGCCGTCAGTCCGTTCCGGCGCGAAATCGCGCCCCTGCCGCAACCCGATATCGAGAACGCTCTTGTCATCAGCGGGCTGATCGAATGGCGTCATTCTCGCCAACGATGCCTGATCGAGTTCACGCTGCCATTCGGCTTCAGACAGATAGAGCCGATCCGGCGGCAGCGGATTGTAGACAGCGCCGCCGCCCGGTGTGTTCACCGCGTCGCGCCGCGCCTCATAATAATCGTTGATCTGCTTAAATCGTTCGCGCGCGGCATCCTCGCCCTGCGGCTCCATCACAATGGGCGCAGCACCGAGATAGTCGAACAACGTGTCCATCTTTTCGGCGAACAACGGTAGCCAGTGCTCCATGCCGGGATGCTTGCGGCCTTCGCTCACAGCGTCATACAGCGCATCGTCGCGTTGAGGCGCGCCGAACTGTGCGACATAGCCCATGCGAAACCGTTTGATGGTCTCGGTCACAAGTTGAAATTCCGACACCGGCACGAGATCGAGCGCGCGCATGTCGAGCAGCGTTCGCTGCGATTCTGCGTCAAATGTCCGAATCGATTCCAGCGTGTCGCCGAAAAAATCGAAACGCACCGGCTGATCGAGACCCGCCGGAAACAAATCGAGGATGCCGCCGCGCACAGCGTAATCGCCGGGTTCGCGCACCGTTGAAGTGCGGCCATAACCGTTTTGTTCGAGCCACGTCTGAATCGAATCCATCGAGACAATCTGACCGGGCGCCACCGACAATGCTTGTGCGGCGACCACATCGCGCGCCGGAACACGCTGCACGATGGCATTGACAGTGGTCAGCACGATCAGCGGCTTTGAGCTGCCTTTGAGGCGCGAGAGCCGCGCCAACGTCGTGAGACGTTGCGCGAGAATTCCGCCATGAGGAGAAACGCGATCATAAGGCTGACAATCCCACGCCGGAAATTGCATCACCGGCAAATCCGGCGCGAAGAACTCCAGCGCCCGCACCAGCTGCGCCATCCGTGGCCCATCGCGGCACACCACTGCCAACCTCACGGCGGGCGGATTTTGCCGCACCGAAATCGCGCGCGCCAGATCGGAGACAACAAGCCCCTCAGCGCCCTCGGAGACATTGGCGAGCGTGATCGCCTGTCCGGGCCGCAAAAGATTCGCTGGTGAAACGGAGGCCATTACGCGCGCGGACTTTCAGTCGACTGCTTGATGCGCACGAAAATGCCATTCGCGTAATCCGGCGCAAGCGGCGTACTGCCGACGAGCGCCGCATACAAATCCGGGTCTGGCAATTCGATCAGGCGTTCCAGATCGGCAATGTCCGCAACAGTCAAGTCGGCGATATGCGTGTCGGCAAAACCGCCGAGGATCATATCCATTTCGCGGGTGCCGCGATGCCAGCATCGAAACAGCAGCCGTTTGCGACGGTCATCCAACCCTTCGCTCGATCGTGTTGATCCAGTCATTTGCCGGTCATATGCCAAAATTCTCCAACGCCGAAAGCCCGGACATGCCGGGCGAGCTTGATATAGACATCATGACGGCGGATGTCAGCATTTCTCTTTGTGTTTCTCTTGGCGCGCATCCGCGATATGCAACAGCAAGCCATGAATTCATTCAACGAGACGCGCGATGCGCCCTGCACTGCTCAATCCGCTGTTTGCACCTGTGACGAGCCTGCAGGGCGTCGGCCCAAAACAGGATAAACTGTTTCGCTATTTGCTGGACCGCGACACCACGCCGAGACTGGTCGATCTCCTGCTGCATCTACCATCGAATGTGATCGACCGCCGAGCGCGGCCGAAAATCCGCGACGCGGTTCCCGGAACTGTCGTGACGCTCGAAGTCACCATCGATCGCCATCGTCCCTCGCCGCCCGGTCGCTCCAAAGCACCGCATGTCGTTTATGCCAGCGACGAGACCGGCGACGTGATGCTGACATATTTTCGCGCGCAGCCAGGCTATGTGGAGAAGTTGTTGCCAGTCGGCGAAAAGCGTTTCGTCTCCGGCACCGCGCAGATGTTCGATGGCACGCTGCAGATGGTGCATCCAGATCGCGTCGTCGATGAAGACGGCCTTGCGAAGTTGCCGCAGATCGACGCGGTCTACCCGCTCACCGAAGGTCTCGCGATTGGCTCGATCCGCCGCGCGATGGTGCAGGCCCTCGCGAAGCTTCCTGAATTGGCCGAATGGATCAGTCCTGACGTGATGCGGCGCTGTTCGTTTCCGGCAATCAGTGAAGCGCTGCATCGCGTGCATGAACCGCAGGAACTCTCCGACATCCTGCCGCAGGAAAAATTCTGGTCGCGGCTTTCGTTCGACGAATTGCTGGCGGGTCAGCTCGCGCTTGCAATGGTGCGCGCGCAATTGCGCAAGCCTGCCGGTGCACGACATGCCGGCGACGGCAAACTTCGCAGCAAGATCATCGACGCGCTTCCTTACGCGCTGACAAACTCGCAACAGGACGCTGCAAGGGCTATTGCCGAAGACCTCGCCAAACCCATCCGCATGTTACGCCTGCTTCAGGGTGACGTTGGATCGGGCAAAACGGTCGTGGCGCTGTTGGCTGCCGCCGCCGTCGCCGAGGCTGGGAAACAAACCGCGTTGATGGCGCCGACAGAAATTCTGGCACGCCAACACATCAAGACGATAACGCCGCTCGCGGAGACAGCGGGACTCAGCGTCGTAATTCTCACAGGCCGCGAGAAAGGCAAAAAGCGTCGCGACATCCTCACGCGTCTCGAAGCGGGCGAAATCGACCTGATCGTCGGCACGCACGCGCTGATTCAGGACGATGTGGTCTTCAAATCATTAGCGCTGGCCGTGGTCGATGAACAACATCGCTTCGGCGTGCGCGAACGCCTCGCGCTCACCGAAAAAGGCGACACGGTTGATGTGCTGGTGCTAAGTGCGACGCCAATACCGCGCACGCTGGTGCTGACATATTTCGGCGACATGGATATTTCGGAATTGCGCGAGAAGCCTGCGGGGCGGCAAGCCATCGACACGCGGGCGGTTGCCAAAAGCCGTATCAGCGAGACGGTCGATGCGATTGGACGCGCGCTGGACAGCGGCAAGCTGGTTTACTGGATTTGTCCGCTGGTCGAAGAATCCGACGCCGAAGGAATCGAGCATCTCACCAACGCAACCAAACGCTTCGAGACGCTGCAGAAGCGTTTTGGCGATCGCGTCGGTCTGGTGCACGGCCAGATGAAGGGCGCGGACAAAGACCATGTCATGGCGCAGTTTGCGTCAGGCGAGATTCAGCTCCTTGTGGCGACGACCGTTGTCGAAGTCGGCGTCGATGTACCTGCCGCGACCATCATGGTGATCGAGAACGCCGAGCGCTTTGGGCTAGCGCAGCTCCATCAGTTGCGCGGACGGATCGGACGCGGCTCAGAGGCTTCGACATGCATTCTGCTTTATCATGAACCGCTCGGCGAGGTCGCAAACGCACGCCTCAAGGTTATTCGAGAGACCACGGACGGTTTTCGGATTGCCGAAGAGGATTTACGTTTGCGCGGCGAAGGTGAAGTGCTCGGCACGCGACAGTCGGGATTGCCGGGTTATCGCATCGCGCGCCCTGAATTTCATGAACAATTGATCGCGCAGGCGCGCGATGAAGCGCTGCGCGTGATGCAGGACA
>JBBRGE010000222.1:0-4636 GCA_038241045.1 Hyphomicrobiales bacterium
GTCGAACATCGCATCGCCGAGAAAACCAATCCGGATCTGAAAGCACGGCTGCACATTACGCTCGATGCCGTCAAGGAAGTCGGCGTGCCGTTGGTGTCGGGCGTGGTCATCATCATCACGGTGTTCATGCCGTTGCTGTCGCTGCAGGGTCTCGAAGGCCGTCTGTTCAGCCCGGTGGCGCTGACGATAGGATTTGCGCTGGCGTCGGCGTTACTATTGTCGCTCACCGTGATTCCGGTGTTGGCGGCGTTTTTGATCAAACACGGTTCGCATCAGGAGCCGCGGCTCATTCGTCAATTGCACAAGGGCTACGATCCGCTGCTGGCGAAAGCGCTCAACGCGCCGGGCATTGTGGCGGGTGTGGTGATTTCGGGATTGCTGATCGCGGGCGTTGCCTTCACCGGCATCGGCTCGACATTCCTGCCGTCGATGGATGAAGGCACGCCGGTTGTGTCCATCCGCAAATATCCGACGATCTCGGTCGATGAAGCCGCCGAAACCGATCTCTTGATTCAGAAAGAGCTGAAGACGGCGATTCCGGAAATCGACCGCATCATGGCGCGAGCAGGGGCCGACGAACTCGGTCTCGATCCCGCGCCAATTAATGAGACCGATCTGTTCATGACGCTGAAGCCGCGCGACACCTGGCGTGGCAAGGACATGAAATGGCTGCTCGAGGAAATGCGCAAGGTTCTCGATCCGATTCCCGGCATCTCGTTCGCATTCGCCCAGCCCATCGACATGCGCGTGCAGGAAATGATTATCGTCGCACGCGGCGACGTTGTGGTGAAAATTTTCGGCGAGGACATTCCGACGCTCAATAAACTCGGACGCGAGATTTCCGCGCAGATCAAGAAAATATCCGGATCGACCGACGTATTTGCGCTGCGCAATGCCGGCCAGAAATACTTCACCGTCAAGGTCGATCGCGCCAAGGCCGGACGTTTGGGACTGAACGCCACCGACGTGCAGGATGCCTTGAGAATATGGGTCGACGGCAAACGCGTCGGCATCGTGCTTGAAGGCACCGTCCGCACGCCGCTTGTGATCCGGGGCGAGGAAGGCTTGCGTGCATCCGCCAACGATTTGTCGAGCACGCCGATTGTGCTGCCGCGCGGCGGCACTGTCGAGCTGTCGCAGTTGGCCGACATAAAGGTTGAGGACGGCCCGATTCAAGTCATCCGCGAGGACGGCCAGCGATTTGCAACCGTACTCGCCAATGTGGAGGGCCGCGATCTCGTCGGCTTCGTCGCCGACGCGCAGGCCGCAGTGAAACAAGCCGTGCCGCTGCCGCTCGGCTACACGCTCGATTGGTGCGGACAATTCGAAAATCAGCAACGCGCCGCCGCGCGGCTCGCCATCGTGGTGCCCATTGCGCTCGCGATGATATTCCTGCTGCTGTATCTGACGTTCGGATCGATACGGCAATCCATTCTGGTATTTTGTAACGTGCCGTTCGCCTGCATCGGTGGGATCATCGCGCTGCGCATGTCTGGCGAATTTCTGTCGGTGCCAGCTTCCGTCGGATTCATCGCGCTGCTCGGCATCGCGGTTCTCAATGGCGTGGTGATGGTCACCTACATCAACGACGTGCTGATTAATTATCTCAACGAACAGCGCGGCAATTTCACGCTGCGCGAAGCCATCATGGACGCGGCGCGCAGACGTTTGCGCCCGGTCACGCTGACGGCGGCGATTGCGGCACTTGGCCTCGTGCCGTTTTTGTTTGCGACGGGGCCGGGATCGGAAATCCAGAAGCCGCTCGCGATCGTGGTGATCGGCGGGCTTGTGACGGCGACATTGCTGACGCTGATCGTGCTGCCGCTGCTGTACGAGCGATTTGGACTGTCCAAGGCGGTGCGCCTGAGCATCGAGGGCCATCTGGCGGTCAAAGACAAAACGCCGTCTTGGATCAAGCAGAAATTCCCTGCCGCGCATGGGCAATTGGAGAAATCGCTTCGCGCGCTGCGTTGGAAATTCGCGCGCGGCCACGCGCGGTTGGTGAATGCGATTCCGATGCTGCGAAACCGGCACGACAAGTCGGCGCATAGTCCGGCGGAATAACTTTCAAGAGGCTGCGCGCCAACGGGTGGGCGCATGCGCCGCCCGACTACTTCTGTCGAAGCGACCGCTGAAAAAATGCGAGCAAAGCCCCCGCAGCCAGCACCGCCACGGAAAAATTCAGCGCGTAAGACAGCGAGCCGGTCGCGTCGGTGATCGCCCCCGTGAGAAACGGCCCGATGGTTTGCCCGAGCCCGAACGTAATGGTCATGATGCCGATCACCTTCGGCCAGGCATCCGGTGGATAATTCAGCCGCGAGAACGCCGTCGTCGCCGTCACCACCGCGAAGAACGAATTGCCGAAAACCAATGCCGACGCCGCGAGCCAGAACGGCGAGGTGCCGATCATCGCCAGCGCCGCGCCGAGCGTCAGCACGCACATGATAATTCCGAAGGTGCACCCGGAATCGCCGCGCGCCATCAGCCGCCGCCAGACCCATGGCGAGGCAAATGCGCTAATTCCAATGAGACACCAGAACGCGCTTTGTGCCGCCGCACCTCCGCCCGCGTCGCGCACATAGGCGATCATGAACGTCATGTAGGCGATGTAGCCCGCGCCGAACAGAAAATACGCGATGAGGAAAATCATCATCGGCTTCAACGCGACGCGCGCGCTGCTTGACGCGCCTTCACCCGGTGGCGTGTCGATCGGATTCATCACAAGCGGAATCGCCATCAGCGCCGAGATGATCGCGAGCGCCGCCCACACGATCCACCAAGAGCCGGGGCCGAATTCCTGCAACAAAAACGGCGACGCCAGTCCAGACACAACCAGCCCCAGCCCAGGCCCTGTGTAAAACAAACTGAGCAGCAACGCGGAGCGTTGCGGATGCGCCTGCGCGATGGTCGCGGTCAGCGCGCCGCCGCCGACGAATGCAATCGCAGCACCGAAGCCGACGAGAATTCGCGCGAAACTCAGTACGAAAAAATTGCTGCTCAGGGCGCAGAGAATCAGCGAGGCGATGCTCATCAGCACGCCGAACCATAATGTCCTGAACAATCCGAAGCGCCGCACGAACGCTGCGGCACCCAGCGCGCCCGCCAGATAGCCCGCCGCGTTCACGGTGTTCATGAATCCGGCCGTCGAGTACGACCAGCCGAGACTCTCGCGCATATCCGGCAGCACCAGCGAATAAGCGAAACGTCCGATGCCGAGCCCGATGGCGGGCGCGAGCGACAGGATCAAGACGGTGCGCGCGGGGTTTGGCGTCGGCGCGTTTGAATCAAGGGGGTTCACGACGTCACTCCGGCAAGGCGCGCGCAATGTGCCAGCTTGGATCGGCGTGCACAACGCCGCGCGCGGAATGGCAGGGCATCATCGTCGTCATTGCGAGGAGCGAAGCGACGAAGCAATCCAGCTTCATGATCGTAGCCGTCTGGATTGCTTCGCTACGCTCGCAATGACGTTTTGTTCTGCAATGGTGTCTTGCCAATTGCGCATTGGCGTTTTAGCAAGTCGCGCACGTTCCATTCAGCAAGGCCTTCGACATGACCACGCACAAACTGCTGCTTCTTCCCGGCGACGGTATCGGCACCGAAGTGATGGCGGAGGTGAAGCGCGTCATTGCGTGGCTCAACAAAAACGGTACCGTAAAATTCGAGACTGAGGACGGTCTGGTCGGCGGCGCGAGCTACGACGCGGATAAAGTCGCAATCACCGATACCACGATGGCGCGCGCACAAGCCGCCGACGCCGTAATCTTCGGCGCGGTCGGCGGGCCAAAATGGGCGGATGTTCCATATGAGGCGCGGCCTGAAGCGGGATTGTTGCGCTTGAGAAAAGACATGGCGCTGTTTGCGAATTTACGTCCCGCGATCTGCTATCCGGCGCTGGCGTCGTCGTCGTCGCTCAAGCCTGAAGTTGTCGAAGGCCTCGACATTATGATCGTGCGCGAACTCACGGGCGGCGTCTATTTCGGCGAACCGAAAACCATCACGGATCTGGGCAACGGCCAGAAGCGCGCCATCGATACGCAAGTGTACGACACCTACGAAATCGAGCGCATCTCGCGCGTCGCTTTCGATCTCGCGCGCAAGCGCCGCAACAAGATGACATCGATGGAAAAACACAACGTCATGAAAAGCGGCGTGCTGTGGAAGGAAGTCGTCACGCAGGTTCACGCCCGCGAATACAAGGATGTCGAGCTTGATCATCAGCTTGCGGATTCCGGCGGCATGCAGTTGGTGCGCTGGCCCAAGCAATTCGACGTCATCGTGACGGATAATCTGTTCGGCGACATTCTCTCGGATATTGCGGCGATGCTCACCGGCTCGCTCGGCATGCTGCCGTCGGCCTCATTGGGTGAGACAGATCCGAAAACCAAAAAGCGCAAGGCGCTTTATGAACCCGTTCATGGTTCGGCGCCCGACATCGCCGGCAAAGGGATGGCGAATCCGGTGGCGATGATTGCGTCGTTCGTGATGGCGCTGCGTTATTCGTTCGACATGCAGAAGGAAGCTGATCTGATCGACGCGGCCATCGCCGCGACGCTGGCGAAGGGGCTTCGTACCGCCGACATCAAGTCCGAGGGCGCGAAAATTATTTCAACGTCGCAGATGGGCGAGGCGATTGTCT
>JBBRGE010000223.1:0-4630 GCA_038241045.1 Hyphomicrobiales bacterium
TGAGCCGCGCATCCCCTATGGCCAGCGTGCTGCCCAGCAGCGAAAATTCATGCCAGCCGGGCCAGCCATCGACATAGAGATTGCCGCGAAACCGCAGCGGATCGACGGGCTGTCCGGCTGCGTCCTCGATTGCCGCGACACTCGCAAGATTGATGATCGAGACAACCTTCGCCGAAACGTCGGAAAAACTGTAGCCGGGCGCGTTGAGAATTTTCGGCGGGCCTTTGAGGTCGCCGGCAAATTCGCGCGTGAAGAATGCTTCGATAGCGGCGCGGCCATCTGCTGTTTCAAGATTTCCGCGCGCGGCTTCCGCGCCGTTATGTTGGATCGTCAGCACGTTCGTGGATTCGTCAAAGTGAGTGCGCAGCCCCGCCAGCCGCTCATTGCGCATCAGCATCAGAAAATAAATCTTCGGCAGATATTTCGGGCCTGAGGGATCGAACCCGCTCGGTCCGTTCTCGATGGCGTATCGCCGGTCCGCAGACAGCGTCTGCCCCGGCGTCAGCATGGCCGCCGGCATGTCTTCAGGCGAAAGACCTTTCACCGGATAGCGGTAAATGCTGGCAATCTTGGCGATGGAATCGTTGGACATTGGGCCTTCTAGGAGCTTTTCTTTTGTCGCGCCACGGGCTGTGAAATTTTTAGGCGTGCCTCTTTCGCAGGTGAAGTCTGGCTCCCACATTTGTGACAAGCCGGTTGAGAATGTCGATGCCGGACGAAACCCATTGAAGATGCCGTGTACGTGCCTCCGGGGCGGAATGGCAGGCTGAGGGACATCACGAATGAATATCGAAAAATACACTGACCGTGTGAAGGGCTTTATCCAATCGGCGCAATCGCTGGCGATGCGCGAAGGCCATCAGCAATTCACGCCGCTGCATGTCCTCAAAGTGCTGCTCGACGACAGCGAGGGTCTCGCAGGAGGCCTGATCGATCACTCTAGCGGAAATTCGCGCGCTATCCTAAAAGCCACCGAAGACGCGCTGAATAAAATGCCGAAGGTTTCCGGCGGCGGCGGACAGATTTATCTCGCGCCCGCAACGGCGCGCGCTTTCGATGCTGCCGAACAGGCCGCCGACAAGGCGGGCGACAGCTTCGTGACGGTCGAGCGCCTATTGCTCGCACTCGCGTTGGATAAAGACAGCGACGCAGGTAAATTGTTGGCGGGTGGCGGCGTCACGCCGCAGAATCTCAATACTGCGATCAACGCATTACGCAAAGGCCGCACGGCGGACAGCGCTACGGCTGAGAACGCCTATGACGCGCTGAAGAAATATTCCCGCGATCTGACGCAGGCGGCGCGCGATGGCAAGCTCGATCCTGTGATCGGCCGCGACGAGGAAATCCGCCGCACCATTCAGGTTCTGTCACGGCGGACCAAAAACAATCCGGTGCTGATCGGCGAGCCAGGCGTCGGCAAAACCGCCATCGTCGAAGGTCTTGCGCTACGCATCGTCAACGGTGACGTGCCGGAAAGCCTGCAGGACAAAATGCTGCTGTCGCTCGATCTCGGCGCGCTGATTGCGGGTGCAAAATATCGCGGCGAGTTCGAGGAACGGCTAAAAGCCGTGTTGAACGAAGTCACGGGCTCGAACGGCCAGATCATTCTGTTCATCGATGAAATGCATACGCTTGTCGGCGCGGGCAAAGCCGACGGCGCGATGGATGCGTCGAATTTGCTCAAGCCTGCACTGGCGCGCGGCGAACTGCATTGCGTCGGCGCCACCACGCTCGACGAATATCGCAAGCATATCGAGAAAGACGCGGCACTTGCGCGGCGCTTTCAGCCGGTGTTCGTGGATGAACCGTCGGTCGAAGATACCGTGTCGATCCTGCGCGGCTTGAAAGAGAAGTACGAGCTGCATCACGGTGTTCGCATCACGGACTCGGCGCTTGTGGCTGCGGCTACGTTGTCGCACCGCTACATCACGGATCGTTTTTTGCCCGACAAAGCCATCGACCTGATCGACGAGGCTGGTGCACGGCTGAAAATGGCGATCGATTCCAAGCCGGAAGAACTTGACAACATCGATCGCGAAATCGTCCGGCGCAAGATCGAGCAGGAAGCGCTGAAAAAGGAAACCGATTCCGCCTCGAAGGATCGCCTCAAACGGCTTGAAAAAGAACTCGTTGAGCTTGAGGAAAAGGGCAATGCGCTGACCGCAAGCTGGCAAGCGGAGCGCAGCAAATTATCTGACGCTCAAAAGATCAAGAGCGAGCTTGAGCAGGCGCGGCAGGAATTGGCCGACGCGCAGCGCCGCGGCGAATATCAGCGTGCAGGTGAATTGGCCTATGGTCGTGTGCCTGAGCTTGAGAAAAAATTAAAAGCCATCGAGGAAAGCGAACGCGCGGGCGGTGCCGTGCTCGAGGAAGCCGTCACGGCAAGTCATGTCGCGCAGGTCGTCTCGCGTTGGACCGGCATTCCGGTTGATCGCATGCTCGAGGGCGAGCGCGAGAAGTTGCTCAAGATGGAGGAGCAGCTCTCCAAGCGCGTGATCGGACAGGCCGAAGCTGTGAAGGCGGTCTCGACGGCGGTGCGTCGTGCGCGGGCCGGCCTGCAGGATCCGAACCGGCCGATCGGCTCATTCATGTTTTTGGGGCCGACCGGCGTCGGCAAAACCGAACTGACCAAGGCGCTCGCCGAATATCTGTTCGACGACGAGACAGCGCTGGTGCGCATGGACATGTCCGAATACATGGAAAAGCATTCGGTGGCGCGGCTGATCGGCGCGCCTCCGGGCTATGTCGGCTACGATGAGGGCGGCTCACTCACTGAGGCTGTGCGGCGCAGGCCGTATCAGGTCGTATTGTTCGACGAAATCGAAAAGGCACACCCGGATGTTTTCAACGTGCTGCTGCAAGTGCTCGACGATGGACGTCTGACCGACGGACAAGGCCGCACGGTCGATTTCCGCAACACGCTCATCATCATGACGTCGAATCTCGGCGCCGAATATCTCGTCAGTCAGGCCGAAGGCGAGGACACCAGCGCGGTGCGCGATCAGGTCATGGCCATCGTGCGCTCAAGCTTCCGGCCGGAATTTCTCAATCGCGTGGACGAAATTATTCTGTTCCATCGACTGCAGAAAAACGAGATGACCCGCATCGTCGATATCCAGATGTTGCGGCTGGCGAAGCTCCTGGAGGATCGCAAGATCACCCTGGTGCTTGAGCCGGATGCGCGCGAATGGCTTGCCGAAAAAGGCTGGGACCCGGCGTATGGCGCGCGGCCATTGAAGCGCGCCATCCAGCGTGCGGTTCAGGATCCTATGGCCGAGATGATTCTTGCCGGCACAATTCGCGACGGCGAAACGGTCACCGTCACGGCGGGCAAGGACGGGCTGTTTTTCAACGACAATGCAGTTGAAGTCGGCTCGCAGGAGCGCGCGCCGAAACGTGCCAAGCTGCACTAGAGCACGTCAGCGCTGCCCGACGTCTGCGGTTTTCTGACTCTTGGATGCCTGCGCCGGCGGGCGCCCGCCGGGGCGATTGGCCATGACGCCATCAAGGCGATCGCGCTCGGTCTCGAAGCCTGCGAGCATCGGTCCTTCAAGCGAACGTCCGCGCGGCAGCTTGATGCGCATTGGATCGACGAATCGACCGTTGACCAGGATTTCATAGTGGACATGGGCGCCGGTTGACAGACCGGTTGAACCGACGAAGCCGATGACTTGACCCTGACGAACGCGCTTGCCGGGATCCATGCCCTTGGCGAAAGCCGACATATGGCCGTAGGCGGTGTCATAGCCGTTCGGATGCTTGACGCGGATGTATTTGCCGTAGCCGCCTTCCCAGCCGACTTTTTCGACGATGCCGTTGCCGGACGCAAAAATCGGCGTGCCGTAGGCCGTCGCCCAGTCCACGCCGGTATGCATCTTGGTGTAGCCGAGAATTGGATGGCGGCGTCCGCCGAAGCCGGAGCGCATCACGGCGTTGCTGACGGGCTTGCGGACCAGGAATTTCTTCGCGCTCTTTCCGGTCTCGTCGTAATAATCGACCACCGCATCGTCGGGTGTCTGGAAGCGATAATATTTCTTGGTTTCGCCACCGACCGTGAGCGCTGCGTAGAGCACTTCGGGTTTTTCGCTCGATGCCGTCGGCGCTTCATCTTCGCCAGCGAAGAACACTTCGAAGGAATCTCCGGCCTGCACTTTGCGCTGGAAATCGACGTCGTAGGAATAGACGCGGATCATGTCGTCGATGACGGAGCTTGGCACCTTGTTGCGCAATGCAGTCTCGTAGATGCTCTGATAGAGCCGCACACCGGTGCCGTCGTCATCGTCGTCATCATCCGCGGCCGGGGCCTCGGCGACGGTATTGAAGCTCTGCACATCGACGGCGACATATTTGCCGAGGTCGGACAACGCCGCAACGGCTTCGATGGTGCTTTCGTTGGCGACCACCACGCGCACCGGCACCAGGCGCTGTCCCAGCGCTGCTGGTGCCATCATGATCCGCAGTTTCTGGCCTTCCTTCAGGCCGCCGTCGCGCCCGCGCGCGCCGAGATTATTGGCAACTGCCAGCGCTTCACCGGGTGACGCGCCGGCCTCGCGCAATATCGTCTGGACGGTGTCGCCTTTCTTGACGACGTGAATACGCTCGCCAGACGGGTTGCCGCCGGTGGTTTGAT
>JBBRGE010000224.1:0-4610 GCA_038241045.1 Hyphomicrobiales bacterium
CGATGCGTTCGATCCCAACCAGAATCCCAACGCGCCCGGCGCGCCGCGCGCGCTCGGCGGCCGACAATTGCCTGTCACCGATGAGCCTGCGATCGGCGCACCGGGCGGTCGTGGTGCTGGCGAGCCGCTCGATTTGTCGAATGTGGGCGCGAGAAATCCCAATGCGCCGCCGCCGCAGCCTTATCCGCCGCAAGGAAATGTATCAGGCAACGCATCGGCATCTCTTACGACTGCGCCGCCGTCGCAAACGCCACGCGACGAATTCGATCTCGGCATCGGATACATCCAGCGCAAGGATTATGCGCTTGCTGAGGAGACGATGCGCAATTTCGCCGCCAAATATCCGAACGACAAGCTGTTGCCGGATTCGCAATACTGGATGGGTGAGACCCTTTATCAGCGGCAGAAATATCGTGAAGCTGCTGAAACCTTTCTCGGCGTGACCACAAAATACGACAAGTCGTCGAAGGCCCCGGATGCCCTGCTGCGGCTTGGACAATCATTGGCCGCTCTGAAGGAAAAGGAAGCCGCCTGTGCAGCGTTCGGAGAAATCACGCGCAAATACCCGAAGGCCTCGAACGGTGTGAAGCAAGGCGTGGACCGCGAACAAAAGCGTGTGGGCTGCTAGAATTCCACTGCTAGACTATAGCCGCCAAGCGCCATCACGCTTTCCGGGATCGGCAATGTCCAAGGGCAATGTCTAAGAACGATATTTCTAAGGTGATTTCCGTCTCCGAGGCGAAACGACTGTTCGCCGACTGGAGAACGGTTCCCGCTATCGTGCTGGCCGTTTCGGGCGGCTCCGATTCCGTTGCATTGATGTGGCTCGCAGCACGCTGGCGCGCGGCGCTGAAAAACGGTCCTCGGCTTGTCGCCGTCACGGTCGATCATGGCTTGCGCGATGAAGCAGCGCGTGAAGCGCGCGACGTCAAACGTCTTGCCAAATCTCTCGACGTCGATCACCGCACGATACGCTGGACCGGGGCAAAACCGAAGACCGGATTGCCGGCGGCTGCGCGCGGTGCACGCTATCGGCTGCTGACAAAGGCTACGCGTGCGGTCGGCGCGTCGCATATTTTTACCGCACACACGCGTGACGATCAGGCCGAAACCTTTATCATGCGGCTGTCGCGCGGCAGCGGCATCGGCGGGTTGGCCGCGATGGCGCGGCAGTCGGCGCGCGACGGGGTGATGCTGGCGCGGCCACTGCTCGACGTTCCGAAGGTGCATCTGATCGCGACGCTGAGGAAGGCGGGTATCGATTTCGCGGAGGATCCAAGCAATCGCGATCCTCGCTTTGCGCGGCCACGTCTGCGCGAATTGATGCCCGTTTTGGCGTCCGAAGGTGCCGACGCCCGCAATCTCGTGCGTCTGGCATCGCGTCTGGCGCGAGCGAACGCCGCGCTCGACATCATGACCGAAGGTGCCGAGCGCTATCTTGCAAGCTTCGATGCCTTCGACGGGCGTGCCGGATTCGATCTTGGGGCATTCTCCGCTCTGTCGGATGAAATCCGTGTGCGGCTGCTGCTGCGTGCCATCGACCGTGCCGGACATGAAGGGCCGGCCGAACTTGGCAAGGTTGAAGCGCTTCTGCAGGCTATGGATCTGGCGATTGACGCCACCAAATTCTCGCTTGGGCGGGTGCGGTTTAAGCAGACGTTGGCGGGCGCCATTGTCAGCATTGATCGCAATCACCTGCAAATCGCGCCCGCGCCGCCTCGCCGCAGCCGTTCCGGGCTCAAATAGGCTGACCTGCGCCGCCTTAACCACTGTGTGAATCGGCAGAGAAGCCGCCGTTATTTCACCCGGAATGACGTTAGTATGCGTTAAATAGTCCT
This sequence comes from Hyphomicrobiales bacterium, assembly GCA_038241045.1. Lineage (GTDB taxonomy): Bacteria > Pseudomonadota > Alphaproteobacteria > Rhizobiales > Xanthobacteraceae > Afipia. The sequence goes on from JBBRGE010000224.1 coordinate 1,839, forward strand.
AAGCGGTTCCCTTGGCATCGGGGGACGCCGCACCTAGATTAAATTGTCGTCCAATCGAAAAACCTGTTTTTCGGCCAAGGAATTTAAGGCTGCAGTCCGCGCGGCCATCAAGGAAGCCCTATGAACGCCAATCTGCGCAATTTCGCCCTCTGGGTCATCATCGTCTTGCTGCTGTTGGCGCTATTCACGCTTTTCCAGAATCCTGGGCAACGGGTTGCTTCGCAGGATATCGCGTTCTCGCAACTTCTGACCGAGGTCGATGCCAATCGCGTTCGCGACGTCGTCATTCAGGGTCCCGAAATCAACGGCACCTTCACCAACGGCTCGACGTTCCATACTTACGCGCCAAGCGATCCGACGCTTGTGAAGCGTCTCTATGACAGCAAGGTCTCCATCACGGCCAAGCCTCCCGGCGATAACGTGCCGTGGTTCGTGTCGCTGCTCGTCTCGTGGCTGCCGTTCATTGCGCTGATCGGCGTCTGGGTTTTTCTGTCACGCCAGATGCAGGGCGGTGCCGGCAAGGCGATGGGCTTTGGTAAGTCACGCGCGAAGATGCTGACCGAAGCACATGGCCGTGTGACGTTCGAAGACGTCGCAGGTGTCGATGAAGCCAAACAGGATCTGCAGGAGATCGTCGAATTCCTGCGCGATCCAGGAAAATATCAACGCCTTGGCGGACGTATTCCGCGCGGTGTATTGCTCGTCGGCCCTCCGGGTACGGGTAAAACCTTGATCGCACGTGCGGTCGCGGGCGAAGCCAATGTGCCGTTCTTCACGATTTCGGGTTCGGACTTCGTTGAAATGTTCGTTGGTGTCGGCGCATCGCGTGTGCGCGACATGTTCGAGCAGGCGAAGAAGAATGCGCCGTGCATCATCTTCATCGACGAAATCGACGCCGTGGGACGTCATCGTGGCGCGGGCCTCGGCGGCGGCAATGACGAGCGCGAACAGACGCTCAACCAGTTGCTGGTCGAGATGGACGGCTTCGAAGCCAATGAAGGCGTGATCCTGATCGCGGCGACCAACCGTCCCGACGTGCTCGATCCTGCATTGCTGCGTCCGGGCCGTTTCGACCGTCAGGTCGTGGTGCCGAATCCGGACGTTGTTGGTCGCGAGCAGATCTTGAAGGTCCACGTTCGCAAGGTGCCGCTGGCGCCGGATATCAATCTCAAGACCATCGCACGCGGTACGCCGGGCTTCTCCGGTGCAGATCTGATGAATCTCGTCAACGAAGCCGCTCTCACGGCTGCGCGCCGTAACAAGCGCATGGTCACGCAGTCCGAGTTCGAGGAAGCCAAGGACAAGGTCATGATGGGAGCGGAACGCAAGTCGCTCGTCATGACCGAAGAAGAAAAAATGCTGACGGCCTATCACGAGGGCGGTCACGCCATCGTTGGCCTCAACGTCGTTGCGACCGATCCGATCCACAAGGCGACGATCATTCCGCGCGGCCGTGCGCTGGGCATGGTCATGCAGTTGCCCGAGCGCGACAAGCTGTCGATGTCGCTCGAGCAGATGACATCGCGGCTGGCCATTATGATGGGTGGCCGTGTTGCGGAAGAACTTATCTTCGGCAAGGAAAAAGTGACGTCCGGTGCATCGTCAGACATCGAGCAGGCCACGCGCCTTGCTCGCATGATGGTAACGCGCTGGGGTCTGTCGGAAGAGCTCGGCACAGTGTCCTATGGCGAAAACCAGGACGAAGTGTTCCTCGGCATGTCGGTGTCTCGCACGCAGAATGCATCTGAGGCGACGGTGCAGAAGATCGACACCGAAATCCGCCGCTTCGTGGAGAATGGATACAAGGAAGCCACCAAGATCCTGACCGAAAAGCGCGCCGATCTGGAAGCCTTGGCGAAGGGCCTGCTCGAGTTCGAAACGCTGTCTGGCGACGAGATCATCGATCTGCTGAACGGCAAGAAGCCGAACCGCGAGTCGGTGTTGGAGCCGACCGGTCCGCGTACCTCTGCGGTGCCGCCTGCGGGCAAGCCGCGTCCTCGTCCGGACGCAGGGCTTGAGCCGCAACCGCAGTCTTAACGAAATCTTAATCGACAGATTTCTTCAGAAAGGCCGGTCTCAGACCGGCCTTTTTGTTTGAACCATTTTGCGAACTGCACTTAAGCCTTCATCAAGTCAAAACATGCACTTTCGGATCGCGTGCGGATGTACGCGCCGAGGACGGCTATGCCTGCGACTGTAACTTCACCTGTCGAAATATCGCGTCGCCCGATTCCCCCATCGCTCCTGATGGCTTGCTTTACGCTGCTGATCTTGCACGTCGCGTTTTTCCCGGCGGCATGGCTCGGGCATTGGTGGATCATTGACGACAAGGGTCTCGGCATCCCGACGGATTTCATTAACGTCTGGTCAGCGGGCAAGCTTACGCTTCAGGGCCACGCCGCCGATGCATATGATTGGACGATCCAGAAGCAGCTTCAGATCGCAATTCTCGGACAATCCTATCCCGGCAATTTCGCATGGCACTATCCGCCGCCGTTTTTGTTTGTTGCCACGACACTGGCGATCTTCCCCTATGTCGCGGCCTACATGGCGTGGCCACTTATCAGCTTCGTGCCATTTGCGTTTGCGATGCGAGGATTGGTCGGCCGTCCGTTCGGATGGCTGCTGGCCGCAGCGTTCCCCGTCGTGCTGGTGAACACGCTGATCGGGCAGAACGGATTCCTCACGGCAGCACTTGTCGGCGGCACGCTTTATCTCATGCCTATCCGCCCGGTGCTGGCCGGAATTTGTCTCGGGCTCCTCAGCTATAAA
>JBBRGE010000225.1:0-4592 GCA_038241045.1 Hyphomicrobiales bacterium
GGTCCTCGTTAAGCGGATTTCAGATTTGAATCAAAAACGCGGGTCTCAAGGCCCGCGTTTTTTGTTTGAGCGCATCAATTCGTTCAGTTGATGCCGGGAATCACCGCATGGAATACCGATTTGGCGGTGGATACGACATCTTCGGCGACTGACGAGCGGTCCCGTGGCTTGCTGGTGAGATCGAGCGGGCGCGATGGAATGTCCGCAGGCGGCGTCGGCGGCCGGAAAGAGCCCTCGGCGCGCGCGACCGGCTGAGGCTCTGGCGCAATCGTGAACTCATTCAACGGCGGCACGAAAGTCGCCGCAGGCGGAAAAGTCTGTGCCACGGGTGATGCCTGAACCGGCGCTTGCGCAGGTGCGGAAGGCGTATAGGTCACGTTGACTCGAGCACGCTCCTGCGGGCGCGCAGCGTCGGGACCGCGAACGGCCTCTTGAGCGCGATTTGTCTCGGCGGGCTGTGCTGGATCGGATTTACGCAACCGTTCGATTGCCTCGCGGGCGATTTCATTGGCGTCGCGAGTCGCCTCGGCCTTCGCAGTCTCCTTGGCCGATTCCTTGGCAATTTCTTTGACAGATTCTGCGGCGGCAGGCTTTGCAGCCGTCTTCTCGCGCAAAATCGGCTGACGGCGCGGCTCGGAAGGCGCGCTGGCAGTTTCCGATGGTTTTGCAATCGCGTCCGCCTTGGCAGCCTTTGACGCCGGAGCCTCAACAGCCTTGGCCGTCTCGTCCTTCACCAAATTGGCGGGCGCGGCGATGGCCGCCTTAGGCTTATCGGCATCCGATTTGGCATTGATGTAGTGCGTGACGATATAGGCTCCGATCACCGTGGCGACGATCGAAGGGATCACTTCCAGAATGTATTTCGATAAAAACTTGACGACCATTTCAACCACTCCCCGCAGCCCGTGAGATGCGGGAACTTTGGGGCCGATTGAGGGATCAACTGCGACGGATCGGTGGCAATTGCGTCGTTTGGCAAGTTTCAGAACGATTCAAATGGTTAAGGCACCAGCACCAGAAATATGAAGACCGCGAACACCAGCAGGTGAACGAGCCCGAACAGGATATTCGTGCGACCGGTTCCAAACGTGAGGAGGCTGATAAGCATAGTCATCAGCAACAGCACCATGTCTCGCGCGCCTAGTCCCAGCACGAGGGTCTTGTCGAGAATATAAGTCGCGATGGCGACGGCGGGCACGGTCAGCCCGATCGTGGCAATCGAGGAGCCAAGCGCGAGATTGATACTTTTTTGCAGGTCGTTACGACGTGCCGCGGCCAGCGCTGCGACGCTTTCCGGCAAGAGGATCAAAAGCGCAACTACAATGCCCGCGAAAGCCGTCGGCGCGCCGATGGCCGCCGCTCCAGCATCGACCACCAGTGAGAATTTTTTGGCGAGCAGCACGACTGCGAATAATGAGACCAGCAACAACGCGCCGCTGACCAGAAGTGTTTTACCCGACGCCGGCGCGTGGTCTCCGGTGTCATCTTCATCTTCCACAATGAAATAGTCGCGATGGCGAATGGTTTGGGTGTAGAGGAACACGCCGTAAAGCACGACAGTTACAACACTGACAGGCAAGCTGGCTCGCGGAATAAATCGGTCCGGGCGCCGCAAGTGTATAGTTCGGCAGGACCAGCGTAATCGTCGCGAGCACAATGAGGACGCTGAGATAGACGTTGACGCCCGTGACCTGAAAATCCTGTTCGCGGTAACGCAACCCGCCGACGAGAATGCAAATGCCGACAAGGCCGTTGCAGACGATCATCACCACGGCAAACACCGTGTCGCGCGCCAGCGTCGGCACCGCTTTGTCGCCAAGCATAATGGAGGCGATCAGGGCTACCTCGATGACCGTCACTGCAAGCGTCAGCAGCAGCGTTCCATATGGTTCGCCAATTCGCCGCGCAATCACTTCGGCATGGTGGACGGCGGCAAACACGGTGCCAAATAGAATGACCAGCAGCACAGCCGCGAAGGCGAGGCCGGCAGGCGAGCGCGTAAAGCCGATGCCGAGCGCCGGGATCGCCGTAGCAAGGAAAAGCAAAACCGCCAGCACTGGGAAAACCCATGCTGACCGTGGCATATGTGAATGGGCGCTCATGCGTTCGACTTTAACGGCACGATCGCAAAAGGCATAGACGTCAAGCTATCGCATGGCCAATTTGCGCTCTGTGGCAGGATGCCGTAACCAAAAGACCGTTCTGGGAGGAAAGCACACCATGTTCTCACACATCATGATCGGGACCAACGATCTCGACAAAGCCAAGGCGTTTTACGACAAGCTGCTCGGCACGCTGGGCGTGCCGCCGGCAGTTGTCGATCGCCATCGCATTTTTTATCGTACCAAGACCGGGACGTTTTCGGTCTCCAAGCCGATCGATGGCAAGGCGGCGACGTTTGCCAATGGCGGCACCATCGGATTTCTTGCCGCTTCGCCGGAAGAGGCCGATGCCTTTCACGCGACCGGCATCGCGAACGGCGGCACGGCGTGCGAAGATCCGCCGGGCATCCGCGGCATGGGCGACGTCAAAATGCACATTGCCTATCTGCGCGACCCGGACGGCAACAAACTTTGCGCATTGTACCGAGTGCCGAAAGCTTCTTAGGCGAACCGGCGAGAGAATCAAAAACGGCCAGCATGGAGACCATGCTGGCCGTACATTCATTTCATGCAATTCGACTGAATTATTTCTTCGCTGACTTTTTCTTCTTCACGGTCTTTTTCTTGGCGGTCTTTTTCTTCTTGCCTTTCTTGGCCATGACGTAAGCCGTCACTTTCTTCGAAGAATGGCCGACCGCTTTGACCGCGGCCGTCAGCGCGGCCGCCGTGATCTTCAGCTTCTTCGACCAGTAACTGACTTCATAAGGCTGGCTCAGCGCGATCAGAGCGCGATCTCGTGCCTTATGCTTCTGCTCCTTGATATAGGCTTCGACTTTCTTCGCCGAGTGGCCGACCTTCTTGACGGCTGCCTTGAGCTTGGCGGGCGTAATTTTCAATTTCTTGCACCAGTAACGAACTTCGTAAGGTTCACTCAACGCTATCAATGCAGCGTCAGCACCACCGCGCTTTGCCTTGTTGTCAGCCATCCTGTCCTCCTGCCGTTCAGACTCGGCGTTACAGCGCCTTGACGATGTTCTCCGTCATTTTCTTGGCGTCACCAAGCAGCATCATCGTGTTGTCGCGATAAAACAGTGGATTGTCGACGCCGGCGTAACCGGACGCGAGGGATCGCTTGATGAACATCACGGTGCCGGCTTTCCAGACCTGCAGCACCGGCATGCCATAAATCGGCGATTTCGGATCGTCTTCCGCAGCCGGGTTGGTCACGTCGTTGGCACCGATCACGAAGGCGACGTCGGCCTGTGCGAATTCGGAATTGATATCTTCCAGCTCGAACACTTCATCGTAAGGCACGTTAGCTTCGGCAAGCAGCACGTTCATGTGGCCGGGCATGCGGCCTGCCACAGGGTGAATGGCATACTTCACCTCGACGCCTTCCTTCTTCAACGTGTCGGCCATCTCTCTGAGGGCATGTTGCGCCTGCGCGACCGCCATGCCGTAGCCCGGCACGATGATGACCTTCTGTGCGTTCTTCATGATGAAGGCCGCGTCGTCGGCAGAGCCGAGCTTGACGGGTTTGACTTCGCCACCAGCGGCAGCGGCCGGTCCGCCACTCTCACCGCCAAAGCCGCCGAGGATGACCGAAATGAACGAGCGATTCATCGCGTGACACATGATGTACGAGAGGATCGCGCCCGACGAGCCGACCCGTGCACCGGTGATAATGAGCGCCGAATTGCCCAGCGTGAAGCCGATGCCGGCCGCCGCCCAGCCGGAATAAGAATTCAGCATCGAGATCACGACCGGCATGTCCGCGCCGCCGATCGGGATGATGAGCAATGCGCCGAGTATGAGCGCGATAATCGTGATCATCCAGAAGTCGAACGTGCTCTGCGAGACGACTAATCCGTAAATGAAGAAAATCAGCGCCAGCGCCAGCGCGATGTTGATGACATGACGGAACGGCAGGATGATCGGCGAGCCGCTCATGCGCCCCGACAATTTCAGAAACGCAATTACCGAGCCTGTGAACGTGAGTGCGCCGATAGCCACGCCGATCGACATCTCAATGAGGCTTGAGGCGTGAATGTTACCGCGCGTGCCGATGCCGAACGCGGCAGGCGCATAAAACGCACCGGCCGCAACGAGCACGGCCGCCATGCCGACCAGCGAGTGAAACGCCGCGACCAGTTCGGGCATCGACGTCATCGGCACTTTGCGCGCAATAACCGCGCCGACACCGCCGCCGATACCGATGCCGAGGATCACGAGAATCCATCCGATCACATCGGTCGGTGGATGCGCCGCCAGCGTGGTCACGATGGCGATCGTCATGCCGATCATGCCGAACCAGTTGCCCTGGCGCGACGACGCCGGACTTGAAAGCCCACGCAACGACAGAATGAAAAGGACGCCAGCGACGAGATACAGAACGGCGGCGAGGTTCGCGTTCATGATGCGCCCTTACTTCTTTTTCTTCTGGTACATCGCCAGCATGCGCTGGGTCACCAGAAAGCCGCCGAAAATATT